>JBFWPD010000197.1:0-7215 GCA_050250175.1 Vicinamibacterales bacterium | reverse complement strand
CATGTGAAGCCCCGACTCCTGGGGCATTGGGGCACGGTGCCCGGCCAGAATTTCATCTACGTGCATCTGAACCGCGCCATCACCGCCCACGATCTGAACATGATCTACATCTCGGGCCCCGGGCATGGCGGCCCGGCGCTCGTCGCGAACACGTATCTGGAAGGCACGTACAGCGAGACTTACGCGCACGTGACGCAGGATGAAGCCGGCCTGAAGGGGCTCTTCCGGCAGTTCTCGTTTCCCGGTGGCATTCCGAGTCACGTCGCGCCGGAGACGCCCGGCAGCATCCACGAGGGCGGCGAGCTGGGATATTCGCTGAGTCACGCGTTCGGCGCCGTCCTCGATAACCCCGATCTGTTCGCTGCCTGCGTGGTCGGCGACGGCGAAGCGGAAACGGGCCCACTCGCCACCGCCTGGCACGCGAACAAATTCCTCAATCCGATCACCGACGGCGCGGTGCTGCCGATCCTGCATCTGAATGGCTACAAGATCGCCAATCCCACTGTGCTGGCGCGGATCACCCGCGAGGAGCTGGATCAGTTGTTTCGCGGGTACGGCTGGATCCCCGCATTCGTCGAGGGCGATGACCCCGCGATGATGCATGCGCTGATGGCGGACACGCTCGACCGCGTCATTGACGACATCCGCCAGATCCAGCGGACGGCGCGCGCGAATGGCCGTGCACAGCGGCCGCGCTGGCCCCTGATCGTCTTGATCACGCCGAAAGGCTGGACCGGCCCGACGGTCGTCGATGGCCGGAAGGTCGAGGGTACGTTTCGATCGCATCAGGTGCCGCTCAGCGATCCCGCCGGCAACGCAGCGCACCTCGAGATGCTCGAGGCGTGGATGAGGAGTTACCGACCCGAAGAACTGTTCGATGCCCGCGGCACGTTCAGGCGTGACCTCGCCGCACTCGCGCCCACCGGCGACCGGCGCATGGGCGCGAATCCCCACGCGAATGGTGGCGTGCTGCTCCGCGATCTGCGCGTGCCCGACTTCCGCGACTACGCCGTCGCTGTGCCGGCGCCCGGCGCCGTCGATGCCGAGGACACGCGTGTGCTCGGGCGCTTCCTGCGCGACGTGATCGCGGCGAACGACGATCGGCGGAACTTTCGTCTGTTCGGGCCGGATGAGACCGTGTCGAACCGGTTGGATGCGGTGTTCACGGCGACCAACCGGCAGTGGGACGCGACCACCGAGCCGGGTGACGAATGGCTCGCGCCGGACGGGCGGGTCCTCGAGATGCTCAGCGAGCATCAGTGCCAGGGCTGGCTGGAAGGGTACCTGCTCACGGGACGGCACGGTCTCTTCAACACGTACGAGGCATTTACCCACATCGTCGACTCGATGTTCAACCAACACGCGAAGTGGTTGAAGGTCACGCGCGGCCTCCGGTGGCGGCGGCCGATCGCGTCGCTCAACTACCTGCTGGCGAGCCACGTCTGGCGGCAGGATCACAACGGCTTCACGCACCAGGATCCCGGGTTCATCGATGTGGCGCTCAACAAGAAGGCGGAGGTCGTGCGCGTCTACCTCCCGCCGGACGCGAATTGCCTCTTGAGCGTCATGGATCATTGCCTCCGCAGCCGGCACTACGTGAACATTGTCGTCGCCGGCAAGCACGCGGCGCCGCAGTGGCTCGCCATGGACGAGGCCGTCCGGCACTGCTCGGCCGGCATCGGGATCTGGGAGTGGGCCAGCACCGATGCCGGCGCCGAACCCGATCTGGTCATGGCCGCGGCCGGCGACGTGCCGACGCTGGAGACACTGGCGGCCGTGGCCCTGCTCAAGACGCACCTCCCGGTGTTGAAGATTCGGGTCGTCAATGTGGTCGATCTGATGAAGCTGCAGCCGGCCAGCGAGCATCCGCACGGGCTCAGCGACGTCGAGTTCGATCGGCTCTTCACGACAGACAAGCCGATCATCTTCGCGTATCACGGCTATCCCTGGCTGATCCACCGGCTCACCTATCGACGCACGAACCATCGCAACTTGCATGTTCGCGGGTACAAGGAGGAGGGGACGATCACCACACCGTTCGACATGGCGGTGTTGAACGATCTCGATCGATTTCACGTCGCCAGCGATGCCCTCGATCGACTGCCGCAGCTCGGCGCCCAGGCGGCGTACGTCAAGCAGGCGCTCGCCGACCAGTTGACCGAACACCGGCAGTATATTCGCCAGTACGGGCAGGATATGCCCTCGATTCGTGAGTGGCGGTGGCCGCTCACGGCGTCGGGCCAGGCGGACTGAGCGACGCATCCCACCACTTCGAGAGCTGCCGCTCCGGCGTGCGCGGCTGGTCGGCGTAGTGGGACGTGTCGTTGAACAGCATCAAGCGCGCACGCACCGGGTCCTTGAAATCGACGATGTTGAGACAGGCCGGCGCCTGATCGAGGCGATCGCGATAGCCGCGCGCGTCGAACCCGAGCAGGCTGCTCAACACGAGTCGGAGCGTCGCTTTGTGCGAGACCACGAGCACGCGCTGGTGCTCGTGCGCGACGACGATCTCGCGAATGACCGGTAGGGCGCGCGCGAGGACCGCCACGCCCGATTCGCCCCCTTGCGGCGCGAAGGTGAAGGGATCGGCGTCCCACATCCGATACTCCTCCGGAAACTGTGCCTCGACATCGTGCCGCGTCAGCCCCTCCCAGCGGCCGTGGCTGATCTCGCGCAGCCCGTCGCGTGCGATTGGCACATAGCCGTATGGATCCGCGAGGATCCGGGCCGTCTCGAGGGCTCGGCTGAGCGGACTCGTGTACACCGCCACGAGGCCCTCGCCGCGCAACCGGTCGGCCAGGCGCGCGACTTGCCCGCGTCCGTCGTCGGAGAGATCCGCGCCGCTCGCGCCGGAAAAGCGGTTTTCGGCGGTCAGGTTCGTCGCGCCGTGCCGAACCAGATAGAGACGCGTCGCCACGACGTCAGCCGTCGCCGACATCATCTGGTGTCTGGTCGCCGCGGTGAGCGAGGGTCCCCACGGTCCGTGACGCTCGATCGCGTCCGCTGCGGGCGCGGCGATCCGGCGCTCGCGCTCGCCCGCTCGCCGCGAGCAGTTGCCAGCCGGCTCGCCGAACGGATCAGGGCGAGATGCGTGAACGCCTGGGGAAAGTTGCCGAGGAGCCGTCCCGTCGTCGGCTCGATCTCTTCCGAGAGCAGGCCCACGTCGTTCGCGAATCCGGTCACGCGCGCGAACATCGCCTCGGCCTCGTCCACGCGGCCGCTGAGCGCCAGGGCGTCGATCATCCAGAACGTGCACAGCGCAAACGTCGCTTCACCGCCCGGCAGGCCATCGTCCGCCAGGTATCGGTACACCAGCCCGTGTGACGTGAGCCGGTCGAGAATGGCGTTAATCGTGGCGATCATTCGGGCGTCGCTGGCCGGTAAGAACCCGACGATGGGCATCATCAGTGCGCTGGCATCGAGCGCGGACGTGCCAAACGCCTGGGTGAACGCGCCGACCGACGGATCGAAGCCGCGCTCCAGGATCGCCGTGCGGATCTCGTCGCGCGCACGAGTCCACGTCTGTGTATCGCCGTCGAGCACGCCCATCTCCGACAACCGGACGGCACGGTCCACGGCGACCCAGCACATGAGCTTCGAGTACAGAAAGTGCCGCGGCTCCGCGCGCATCTCCCAGATGCCCTGGTCGGGATCGCGCCATTCCGCCACCGCGCGGTCCGCGAAGATCCGCCGCACGTCGGCGAAGCGGCGGTGCGGCTCGGCGCCCATCGCGGTGGCGCACACGTGCGCCGCATCGAGGACTTCGCCGTACACGTCGACTTGACGCTGGTCCGCCGCGGCATTGCCCACGCGCACCGGGGCCGACGCCGCATACCCTTCCAGGTGCGGCAGCACACGTTCAGAGAGGTCGGCGCTGCCGTCGATCCGATACATGATCTGCAACCGCGTCCGGCGACTCAGGATCCGTCGTAGCCAGTTCCAGAAGTCGATGGATTCATCGTGATAGCCGATGGACATCAAGCCATCGAGTGTCAGCGCCGTGTCGCGGAGCCACGTGTAGCGGTAATCCCAGTTGCGCACGCCACCGAGCTCCTCGGGCAGCGAGGTGGTGGGGGCCGCGATGATGGCGCCCGTCGGCTCGAACGTCAGGAGTTTCAGCAGCAGCGCGCTGCGCCGCACGAGCCCGGCGTACGGACCGACATACGTACAACGTCCCATCCATTCCCGCCAGTAGGCTGTCGTCCGAGCGAGCGCTTCGTCTGCGACCCCGGAGGCCAACGACGCCGGTGCGGAGGCGGTCCAGCAGTACGTCAGCACAATTGGCAGCCGCTCGCCCGCCGTCACGCGGCGCCGGCCACAGACCTGGCCCGGCGCACCGGCCTGCAGCGGCCAGAGCGCCGTCAACCAGAGATGATGGGAACCGCCATGCGCGACCACGCCGCCGCCCGCGTGCGCGTCGACAGCCGGTTGCACGGTCGCAAAGTCAAAGGTCGGAACAAAGGTGAGGTCCACGTCAACGGCCCCCGAGAGGCCTTCGACGATTCGGATGAGGCGATGCGTCGTACGGATATCCTCGCCGCGGTGACCGGCGCCAGTCGGCTCGATGGGCATGAAGTCGGTGATCCGCACAAGGCCCGTGTCCGTCTCGAACGTGGTCTGCAGGACATTGGTGTCCTCGATGTACGCGCGACGGCTGGTCCAGGCATTCGCCGGGCAGACCTGCATGAATCCGCCGCGGGCGGCATCGAGCAGCCGGCAAAACACCGCGTCGCTGTCGAACCTGGGCCAACAGCACCAGTCGATGGAGCCATCGCGTGCAATGAGCGCCGCCGTGTGCGCATCGCCGATGATGGCGTAGTCCGCGATTGGCGGATATCCGCGCGACGGCTGCACGAGAGGATCTGAGGGCCTGCTCATGTCCGGCTCACTGTCTCGGCTTCATCTCCGCATCCGGAGGCGAATGAGGATCATATGGCCACGAGGGACGCGCGCAGCGCCGCCACGCGTGCCGCACCGAGGAGACCGGTGTGTTCGTTCAAGACCACGCGCACCGGAATCGCCTCGAGCAGCGCCCGCATACGCCCCTTGGCTACGAATGCCTCCATGAACGTTCCGTCGGCCAGTGTTGCCGCGATCCGCGGCGCAATGCCGCCGCCCACATACAGGCCGCCGATGGCCAGCATTTTCAACGCGAGATTGCCGGCCTCTGCGCCGTACACGGACACGAAGAGATCGAGAGCTCGCCTTGCAACATCACACGTGCCCTGAAGCGCGGCGTGCGAGATCGCAGCTGCGGCACCGCGCCGTATCATGTCCTCGACCAGCCACGCGGGTTCGTCGCCCGCCGACCGCTCTCGCACGAACCGGTAGACGTTCTCCAGGCCCGGGCCAGACAGGACGCGCTCGTAGCTCACCCGTCCAAAACGTTGCCGGAGATGCTGCAGCAGATCCACTTCCTCTGTCGTGCACGGCGCAAAGTCCGCATGACCGCCTTCACACGCAAAAGGATGGTGCCGCCGGCCATCCCAGTAGAGACCGGCTTCGCCCAGCCCCGTGCCGGCGGCGATGATGGCGGCATTCCCGTACGCCTGGGGTGCACCCGGATTGAGGATGAGCAGATCCTGCTCCTCCAGGAGTGCCAGTCCATATGCCGCGGCCTCCAGATCGTTGATCACCCAGACCTGCGGCACCTGCAGGAGCGCCGACAAGGAGCTCGCCTCGATCACCCAGGGCAGATTCGACGTCTTCACCCGACCGTCCGCCACCGGCCCTGCGACGGCGAAGCACGCGTGCTCGATGGGGATCGACCGTGACTCGACAAACTCGCGCACCACATGGTCCAGGCTCACGTATTCGCGGCTGGAAAAGGTCGCGGCGTCGACGAGCACCACTCGATCGCGCTGCACGTCGAAGGTTCCGAGCCGCGTGCTCGTGCCACCAATGTCCCCAGCCAGAATCATGCGCAGCACCTTCTCTTGTCGAACCGCGAGGCACGTCTCATGTCGCCGCGGGCACCTCGTAATTCCGTCCCTCCCAACGCTGGTCGGCCGTCCAGAAGAACGTGAACCGGATGGGCGCGTGCTGATCGGCAGCGACGCCGATATCGACGTACTCGAATCCAACCGTCGATGACGACGGCGTGTCGTGCGTCGTCTGCCAGTCGTCGGCACTCCAGACGAGATGAAAGGGCGCACGGGTGAGAATGCGCAACACCGACCCGGGCGCGACGGATGGCGCATGCCGATTCGGCTTCCAGACTTCGATCGGTTGACGCCGCTCACCGGACTGATAGCGCTGCGCCACCTCCGGCACACGATCGAACACGACGCCATCGTGCACCGACCGGAGCAGCTTGATGTACTCGGCGTGCGCCCACATCAGCGGCATCGCCGCGCCGGTCGGCCGTCCGAAGTACATGTGGACCTCAGGGCGATCCGCCTCGTCCCAGATCTGCTCGGGCAGCATGCCCGTCGGTGATGCGACACGCTCCATGGCCCGGATGAACACGCTGACATCATGGCCCGCCGCGAACTCGTAATGACCGCGCTCGCCCGTGAGGAGCGGCCAGGCGCGGCCGGTGCCCCAGCCGACGTACGGGCCACCGTCGTCCCGCTGCCCATAGCCGTCGTGGTTGTAGCGCCGCCAACACGGCCCCAATGGTGTGTCGACCTTGAGCACGGCGTCGACCACGCGCAGCGAGTCGACGATGAGCGGGTCGTCGGGCCGGCGGATGCCGTACCGCACCAGCTCGAGAAACCCGGCATCCACAATCTCTTTCGGCGCGTACGCACGTGCCGTGCCCGGCCGTTGATTCGCGAGCCAGAGCTCGCCGCTATCGGCATTCTCGTCCGCTCGCGGGTCGCCGACGCGCACCGCGTTGATCCGGATGTAATGGCGCGGGACATCAGCGAGCAGCGTGCCCTGTGTCGTGACCGTCCAGCGCTCGACGTGCTGCTCCAGGAAATCGGCGTAGGTCTCGAAGAACGCCGCGACGTCCGCCTGTTCGCGAGCTCGTGCCAAGGTGGCCGCAGCGATCAGCGCGGCGATGTTGACGGCGAGCGTGGACGGGGAATATCCGGCGGCTTCCTCCCAGCGTTCCTGATCGGTCGCGGGGCCGCGATCGATCAAATAGGTCGCCGCACGCAGCACCATCGAATAGGGATCGAACTCGTGCAGCGCGCCGTCGCGATGCAGCCGGCACGCCAGCAGGATCGGGTACGACACCTGATCGAGCTGCACGCCCGTCCAGTACGG
>JBFWPD010000196.1:0-7222 GCA_050250175.1 Vicinamibacterales bacterium | reverse complement strand
CCGCGAGGGACCGGACCTTTTGAACGAGCTGCGTACGCACGACCCGTCCCTTCCGATTGTCGTGATGACCGCGTGGGGCAGCGTCGATCTCGCGGTCGAGGCACTGCACCGCGGCGCCCGCGACTTCATCCAGAAGCCCTGGGAGAACGCGCGGGTCGTTGCGATCCTCAACACCCAGGTCGAGCTCGCGCGTTCGCTCCGCCGGCAGTCGCGGCTCGAGGCGGAGAATCGAACGCTCAGGAGCGACACACGACCGGCCTTCGTCGCCCAGTCGCCCGCCATGCGTCCGGTGCTCGAGATCGTCCAGCGCGTCGGAGCGTCGGAAGCCAATGTGCTCATCACGGGAGAGAACGGCACCGGCAAGGGCACGATCGCGCAGCTCATCCACGCGGCCTCCCCGCGCGTCGCTCGGGGGCTCGTCACCGTCAACGCCGCCGGCCTCTCCGAAGGCGTCTTCGAGAGCGAGCTGTTCGGGCACGTCAAGGGCGCGTTCACGGACGCCAAGAGCGACCGTGTCGGCCGCTTCGAACTGGCTGACGGCGGCACCCTGTTCCTGGACGAGATCGCGAACGTCCCCCTCAACCTCCAGTCGAAGCTCCTTCGCGTGGTTGAGACAGGCGAGTTCGAGCGCGTGGGCTCGTCGCGCACCCGTCGCGCGGACGTCCGGATCATCTCCGCCACGAACGCCACACTAGCCGACGATGTCGCCGCCGGGCGGTTCCGGCAGGACCTGCTGTTTCGACTGAACACCATCGAGATCGAGATGCCGCCGCTTCGACATCGGCGCGAGGACATTCCCGCGCTGGCGGCCCAGTTCCTCCGCGTCCATGCGCGGCGATACCGCAAACCCGCGATGGTGTTCGACGCCGCCGCGATGCAGGCGTTGCTGGCCCACCCCTGGCCCGGCAACATCCGTGAGCTGGACCACGCCGTCGAACGCGGTGTCCTGATGGCGGAAGGGGACACCATTCATGCTGCGGCGCTCGGCCTCCGCGACGTCCCCGACAGCTCCTCGCGCCTCGAAGACAAGAGTCTCGAAGACGTCGAGGCCTTCCTGATTCAGAAGGCGATGACCAGATTCCAGGGGAATGTCAGCCAGGCAGCCAGGGCACTCGGGCTCAGCCGAAGCGCACTGTACCGGCGGCTTCAGCACCACAAGCTGTGACGCCGTGCGATTCGATCGCCGCATCCTGCTCCTGGCGCTCGGCTCCGGCCTTCCCGCTTCGGTAGCGGCTGTCGTCCTTCTCTGGATCGGCGGCTATTCGCCGCTGCTCTTCTGGACGCTGACAACTCTTGTCGTTGGCGCCTGGATCGGACTCGCCGTCACGGTTCGCGACCGCGTCGTGTCGCCACTTCGAACGCTTGCGAACCTCCTGGCCGCTCTTCGGGAGAGCGACTTCTCCGTGCGCGCACGGCGTGCCTCGCCCACCGGCAACGATCCCCAGGATCCGCTCGGCGCGGTGCTGCGGGAAGTGAACGACCTCGCCACGACGCTCCACGATGAACGGCTTGGAGCGCTGGAAGCCGGCGCGCTGCTCCGGACGGTGATGGTGGAGATCGACGTCGTGGTGTTTACGTTCGACGCTGCCGGGCAGTTACGCCTCGTCAATCGCGCGGGCGAACGTCTGCTCGATCGCACGGCCGAGCGCCTGCTTGGAGCACCAGCCGCGGATCTGGGACTCGCCCGCTTTCTGGATGGCACGACGCCACGCATCGAAGACGCTTCGTTCCCCGGAGGCAGTGCGAGATGGGAAGTGCGAAGGACGACCTTCAGACAGGAGGGGCGGCCGCATCACCTGCTCGTGCTCGCGGACGTCAGCCGCCCTCTCCGCGATGAAGAGCGGCAAGCGTGGCAACGACTCATCCGCGTGATCGGCCACGAAATCAACAACTCGCTCGCACCCATCAAGTCGATTGCCGGCAGCCTCGAGTCGATGCTTGCCCGGGATGCGGCGGGCGGCGCCGAGCTCGACGACGACACGCGCCGGGACATGTCGAAAGGGCTCGCGATCATCGCCGCACGATCCGATTCGCTGAGCCGGTTCACAACCGCGTACGCAAGGCTCGCGAAGCTGCCTGCGCCGCGGCTGGCGCCGGTGCGGATCGACGATCTCGTGCGACGCGCAGCGGGCGTCGAAACGCGCCTGTCGGTCGCGATCGAGCCCGGCCCGGAGATCACGCTGCGTGCGGATCCGGATCAGATGGAGCAGTTGCTCATCAACATTGTTCGCAACGCTGCGGATGCCGCCGCCGAGACGAGCGGAGCCGTCGAGATCGGATGGTCTCTGCAGGGACCGATGGTCGTCGTGCGCGTCGACGACGAGGGACCCGGCCTTCCGACGGAATCGAATCTGTTCGTGCCCTTCTTCACCACCAAGCCCGGCGGATCCGGAATCGGTCTGGTCCTCAGCCGGCAGATAGCAGAAGCGCATGGAGGGAGCCTCACCCTGGAGAACCGCAGTGAACGCATGGGCTGCCGCGCCCTCGTCAGGCTACCGCTGAGGCACTGAGCCCATCACTGCATCCCTGAGCTGTCCGTTTGTGACACGCGCAGGACCTCAGCATCACGACGGATTCAAGAACTCGAACGGAACAGAAGCTGGGCAGCGAAGAACACTCGCCTGCCGTGCTTGAAACATTCGGAGCCCGCGTCCGACGATCTTGTAGGTCTGATCTTTCCTCTCGGGCATCGGCACGCAGGGACGCGCGACAGGAGCGCCGGTTGCCGGGTCGTGCTGCGAAGGGATAGACCAGACTCTCGCCGCGCCAGCCGTCACGCGCGTGCGACGGATGCGATGGGCGGCAATCCGGAGGCGTTTGTGACCACTCTTGTGAGGATGGCTCTGATCGGCGTGCTGGCGCTCGGGATCTCGGCGGTCTCCGCGGCGCCCGCAGCCGCGCAGGACGGACAGCGGCTTGGCATCGGTTACCAGTACATCCGATTCAGTGAGTTCGATCTGAGTTATCCCTTGGGATTCAATATCGACTACTCCATCCCTCTTACCGCCGTACCGATCAGCATCGTGGGTGAGTTCGGCTGGTCGAGGCACTCTGACGATCCGTTCGGCTCGAATCTCCTGAACTTCGGCGTGGGCGGCCGCTACACCGTGCCGCTGGAGGGCGCCATCACGCCGTACGCGCAGATTCTGTTCGGTGCGCAGCGCGACAGCGACAGCATCGATGACGAAGAGGTATTCAACGAGACGAACTTCATCTGGCAGCCGGGAGGGGGCGTGGAGTTCCCCCTGAACGACATGTGGGATCTGTTTGGCCAGATCGACTTCCGTTCGGTGTCGTATGACGACGAAGCGCAATGGGGTTCGCCGCGATTGTTCATCGGCGGACGCGTCGGTCTGTAGGAGAGGCTGAAAAAAGCGTTCAGCACCCTGCTGGGTCCCTGGGGCTCCTCGAGGTCCCCAGGGTCCCCAGGGTCCTTGGGTCCTCAGGGTCCCTTTGGGTCCTCGGTGTCCTTTGGGGTCCGGGCCTCGAGGTGCTCGCAAGGCATTTCGGTCCTCGCGGTGCTGAGCACCTGAAGAACCCGAAGGCACCCGCCCTCAGGTTCAAGCAGGACCAAGAGGACCGGAAGGTCGTGTCTTCGTGCCTTCGTGTCTTCGCTACTGCAGGAAGAGGCGCGCCAGTCCCAGAAACAGCAGGAACCCCATCGAGTCGGTGATGAACGTGAGCAGCACGCTGGCCCCCTGCGCCGGATCGCGGCCCATGCGATCGAGCGCGATGGGCACGAGGACGCCGGCGGTCGCGGCGATGACGAGGTTCAGCAGAACCGCGGCGGTCATCACGAGGCCGAGCCAGAGGTGACCGTAGATCGCACCGGCAAAGGCTCCAACCAGGCCGCCCCACAGGACACCATTCAGCAGGCCAACCGTCAGCTCCTTGCGAAGCAGATGATTGAGCGCCGACGGTGACACCTGTTCGAGCGCCAGACCGCGTATCACCAGCGCGACGGTCTGGTTGCCCGTGTTGCCGCCGACGCTGGCCACGATTGGCATCAGGGTCGCGAGAGCCACGAGCTGCTGAATCGTGCCTTCGAAGAGTCCGATGAAGCGCGTCGCGACGAAGGCGGTCACCAGGTTCACGAACAGCCAGGGACCGCGGTTGCGGGCGGCCTCCCATACCGGCGCAAAGAGATCTTCTGCGCCTCTCAAGCCCGCCATCGCGAGGGCTTCGCTCTCGGCCGCCGCCCTGATGTAGTCCATCACGGCATCGACGGTGACACGTCCGATCAGCTTGCCTCGCTCGTTGACGACCGGCGCCGACAGCAGGTTGTAGCGCTCGAACGCGTTCGCCGCGTCCCCTGCGGGGTCCTCCGGCGCGAACGAGAGTGGATCGCGATCCATGAGCGTATCGATGGTCGCCGCTTCCTGCCCGATGACCAGCGTCTGCAGCCCGACCGCACCACGAAGCACGTTTCTCGCGTCGACGACGAACAGGCGATCGGTCTGTTCCGGAAGGACATCGCGCGTACGGAGGTCGGCGAGAACATCGGCGACCGTCTGCGACTCGCGCACGACGGCGACCTCGCGCGTCATCAACTCCCCGACCGAGTCCTCGGGGTAGGCGATCGACTGCTCGAGCAGGCTCTTGTCGATGTCGCCCAGGGAGCGAGCCACCTCGCGCAGGATCTCTTCCGGCACGAACTCGGAGAGCCACGCGAGATCGTCGAGGTCCAGGCTTCGCAGAATCTCCACGAGCCGGCGCCGGTCGGTCGCATCGATGAGCGACTGGCGGACAGCGGCGTCGACCTCAACCAGCGCCTCGGCCGCCTGCTGCGGCTCGGCTTCATGCCAGATGAGGATGCGCTCGTCACGCGGAAGCGATTCGAGCACATAGGCGAGGTCGGCGGGATGGAGGCTGCGGATGCGCCGTTGCAGCTCGGCGACGTTCTGCCGGTGCTGCAGCTGCTCGACGAGATCGCGATTCGGCGTTTCCTGCCGGTGGGCCCACTCCTCGAGCGCGGTATGCCGCTCGAGCAGGCGGGTCACATCATCGAGCGTGTGCCGGAGATCCGCTTCCCGCCTGCGGTTGAACATCAACCCTCACTCAACCGAGACGGGCGCCACGCAATCCCGAGACGGATCGAACTCGAACGGCAGCGTGCTGCGGACCGCAGGGTCCGAGGTGGCAATCACGAGTGTCGACTGCAGGTCGTTCGGATCGAATCCAGACACATCCGCTCCCTGCGCTTGAAGCGCATCACGCAGCCGGGCACGCGCCGTGACGAACGGCGCGGCCTCGAAGTGAATGAAGTAGTAGTCGTGCGACGCGGGAGGCGCGGTGCGCCGCGTCCCGAAGCAGGTGGGCGCGAGCGGGCTCGATCCAAGCCCGGCTTCGGTGATGATCGAGGCGATCGGCGCCGCCTGAGTGTTCAGCCCGCCGGCTTCGATCCGAAGTATGACCGGAATCTGGGGACTGGCCGGCGAGGTGATCGATTCCATGTTCCGGGCAAACACCTGCTTGAAGAGGTCGGCCGTGAGCGACGACGGGGGCTGCAGGCCGACCATGGCATCGCTGTCACCCCCGGTGACGACCTGCCAACCCTGCAGATCGGCGGCGCGTACCGTGTACGGCGTCGACCTGACGTCGCGCACACTCCGCATGAACAACCAGCCCAGTACGAGAAGGAGGACCGCACCAATCGCGATCCGCGTGGTCCACGAGTTGCGCTTCGCCATACGAACCCATTATTTCAGACGCCCGCGTCCCGCACACGCGCGAGTACGAGAACAGGGTCAGACCGACGGCAGCGATCGGCAGCGCGGCGATGGCTCGCGCCGTCCATCCCGTGGGCTGCGCAGCGTCGAGGCAGGCGGCCGGCACTCGTCTCGCTGGTCCCGCGTTTGCCTGGGCGTAGCGCTCAGACGGGCGAACGTCGCGGCCGCAGCGGCGAGCGCGAGCGCGTGACCGGGTCGGCGACGACCGCCCGGGCGCGTCGGTTGGACAGTTCCAGGAGCGCCGTCAGACTCGCAACGATGGTGATGGCGGGCGGAAGCTGGAACAGGCGTGAACGAGCGTGCATCCCTGCTCGGTGGCACGAATGACAGACCGTCCCGCGGGCCATCCTTTGCCCTGCTACAATTTCTTCTGAGCCGGGACAACATCTTGTCGCAGAAGAAGTGGTACAGCTTTTTCGTCGTTACGGAGAACGATGAGCCGCCGGCAGGCGCGTCCTCGGACACTGCTGCTCCCCGTCGTGTGACAGATGTCGTACCTGACATCGAAGCCTCGCCGGCTGTCGACGTGGCGGCTGCGGGCCCGGTCGATCTGTCCGAGGTCTACGACTCGGCCAGGATCGTTGCTCCGGCGCATGGCTACACCGTACTGAAGATCGCCAGCATGCTCGAGAGCGAGCACATCAAGGCGCTGCCGCCCGACGTGAAGCGCAAGTCGGTGCTCGTGGCCCTCGACGCGGCGGGCGTGAAGGTGGACGAGATCGTCGAAGATGCGGTGCGCCGCGATCGCGCACTCGACACGTACGAGCGTGTGCTGGAAAAACACGTCGAGGACGCGCGCGCGAAGGCCGCTGCCGAGAACAAGCGCCTCGAAGACGAGATCGCGCGCCAGGTCGCCGATCTGCGCAGCCAGATCGACGCGAACCGTCAGACGGTGGAGCGCGAGGAGCGTGAATTCCTCGCATGGCGCACGCGCAAGCACGAAGAGGAACAGGCCATCGCGCAGGCGATCGGCTACTTCGTGTCGGAGAATCCGATCACCGCGCAGGTCCAGTCCATCACGGACAAGGGAGATGCCGATGTTCGCTAGGTTGAGCCGCCTGTTCCGAGCCTGGATGGGATTTTTCATCACCGCCGCCGAGGATCCGGAGGTGATGCTCCAGGACGCCATCGAAGAAATGCGGATGACGATGCCGAAGCTGAATTCGGTGCTCGTCGCGACCCGCGCGACCGTGATCCGCCTCGAGGAGGAGCGCGAGACCCTCAGGCGCGAGGAACGGAACCTCACAGGATCGATCCAGGCGGCGCTGCGCGACGGCTCCGCGTCGGCGCGCAGCGTCGCCGAGGAAGACGCGCTCCAGCTGCAGCAGCTGCGGACCGACCTCCTCAGCACCGAGGAGCAGCTGGCCTCCGCCCAGAAGGCACATGACAGCGCGAAGGTCTCCGTGGACGCGCTCAAATCGAAGCTGCAGACGCGGATCGAAACGAGCCAGCGCGCATTGAAGGAACGACGGAAGGCGCAGGTCATGAAGCAG
>JBFWPD010000195.1:0-7223 GCA_050250175.1 Vicinamibacterales bacterium | reverse complement strand
GACGACCTCGCGTTCGATCGGCAGGTCGATCGACAACAGCCGCCGGACGACCGCCTCGACGGTCGATGCTTCGTTGTAGACCGGGACGACAATTGAGAGGATATCGCTCACGACGCGATTCGGTATCTTACTGCGGGAGTTGATGGGGATGAGGTGCGCTGTCGCGCTGCTTGTCGCGTTCACCGCCATCGGCGCCGGCGCGATCGTTTGTCCGACGATTGCCTTCACTCAAGGGCAGCCGGCGCAGATGATCGAGCCGGACGGCGAGGCGCAGCAGTACTGGTCCCGGTGGCGCGGGCCGTCGGGGCAGGGGCTGGCCGTAGACTCGGGCTATCCCGACGTCTGGTCCGACACGGAGAACATCAAGTGGCGCTCCGCCGTCCCTGGACGCGGTCACTCATCTCCGATCATCTGGCGCGATCAGGTGTTTCTGACGACCGCGTACCCCGACGGACGCGTGTCGGTGCTCGCTTACGACCGCGTCAACGGGCGGCGGCTGTGGGAGGCATTCGGCCCGAACACGACTCGTGAAAGCCTGCACCAGAAGAACACGAGCGCTTCGGCGACGCCCGCGACCGACGGCCGGCGCGTGTATGCCTCGTTCGGCAACAAGGGCCTGCTTGCCGTCGATCTTTCCGGCCGTGTGCTCTGGCACCAGTCGGTGGGTTATATCGACAACTACCATGGCCCCGCCGGCTCGCCATTGCTCTACAAGGATCGTCTCATCATCTACCAGGACCATGGTGGCGGGGCCTTCATCGCCGCCTTCGACACCGCAACCGGCCGCCTGCTCTGGCGGACCTCGCGGAACGCCAGCATCGGGTGGGGCTCGCCGATCGCGATTCGCGCCGGAAGCCACGACGAGATCATCGTCAGCGGAGAGCGGCGGGTCGTCGCGTACAACCCCGATTCCGGGGCCGAGATCTGGAGTGTCGGGGGCAACACCTACGAGGTCATCCCCACGCCGGTGGTGGGCCACGGTCTGATCTTCTGTTCGTCGGGACGCGCGGGTCCGACGATGGCCATCCGGCCGGGTGGGAGCGGTAACGTGACCCGGAGCCACGTCGCATGGACGAGCCCCCGCGGGTCGCCGTTTGTGCCATCGCCGGTTCTCTACGGCGACGCCCTCTATCTGCTGAACGACATGACGTCGATCGCCACGAGCCTGCACGCGACGACCGGCAAGGTGATCTGGCAGGGCAGGCTGGGGATGGCCAGGCGCGAAGGCTTCTCGGCGTCTCCAGTGGCCGTCGACGGGAAGGTGTTCTTCACCAACGACGACGGGGAGACATTTGTCGTGCGAGCCGGCCCCGTCTTCGAGATCATCCGCGTCAATCGGCTCGGCGCTCCAGTACTGGCATCGCCCGCGCTCGTCGATCGCACCTGGTTCTTCAGGACCGCCGGCGAGCTGGTCGCTATAGGAAACTAGGCGGCCGAAGAGCGATTTTCAGAGGGGAACACGCCGCGAACGGATGAACGGTCGGGGTGGATTCGTGGTACTCTCCCGTCGACGCGCGCACGCGTCTTCTCAGAGGAGAGCGCATGGCAAAGAAGACCGTCAAGAAGAAGAAGGCGCCCCGGAAGGCAAATGCGGCCTTCATGAAGCCCGTGACCCCCAGTGCGTTGCTGGCGGCGGTCGTGGGTTCCAAGCCGCTGCCCCGTACCGAGGTGACCAAGAAGCTCTGGGCGTACATCAAGAAGAACGACCTGCAGGACAAGAAGAATCGCCGCATGATCAACGCGGACGCCACCCTGAAGCCGATCTTCGGCGGCAAGGGTCAGGTGAACATGTTCGCGATGACCAAACTGGTGAGCAAGCAGCTGAAGTAGTTTTCTCCGCGACTCTTCCTCGCCAGGTCGAGACCTGCGCGCCGGCCGGCATTCGTCGGCCGGCAGCTGCGGGCCCTGCTCCGAGACGCGACCAGGCCATCGGCGGCCGCCATGGATCTCACGCCGTCATCAGACAAGGGCTCCGCACCCACTCTCTCGGAATCCCCCCGCGCGCTCGGGCTGCTGCTCGTCCTCTTCATCGGAAGCGGCTGCGCCGCACTCATCTACGAAGTCGTCTGGTTCCAGCTCCTCGAGATGGTGATCGGTTTGTCAGCAGTGTCCATGGGCGTCCTGCTCGGGACCTTCATGGCAGGCATGTGCCTCGGCAGCGCGCTGCTTCCGCGATACCTTGGGCCCGACTGGCATCCGCTTCGTCTCTACGCATGCCTCGAACTGGGGATTGCGCTGTTTGCCCTGGTGCTGCTTGCGGCGATGCCGATCGTCGGCGGCATCTACACCGCGTGGGCCGGCACTGGCATCGCCGGACTGCTCGTTCGCGGACTTGCGGCAGCCATCTGCCTTCTCCCGCCGACCGTGCTCATGGGCGCGACGCTTCCAGCGATTGCGCGCTGGGTCGAGTCCACGCCGAAGGGCGTTTCGTGGCTCGGGTTCTTTTACGGGGGCAACATCGCAGGCGCTGTCGCCGGCAGCCTGCTGGCCGGTTTCTACCTTCTTCGAGTCCACGACGCGTCGATTGCCACGTTCGTCGCCGTCGCGTTGAACGTGGGCGTCGCCCTCGCAGCTCTGGCGCTCGCCTCCCGGTCTGCTCACGCGCCGGCCATCCCCGCGCGCACGGAGATCGCGGTCGAGCGATGGCCGGTCTACGTGGCAATCGGCCTGTCGGGGCTGACGGCGTTGTCCTGTCAGGTGCTCTGGACCCGGACGCTGTCGCTCATGTTCGGGGCGACGACGTACTCGTTCTCGCTGATCCTTGCGGTGTTTCTGACCGGTCTCGGGATCGGCAGCACCGCGGGTGCCGTAGTCGCGCGCGAGTCGATCAACGCGCGAGTGGCGCTCGCCTGGTGCCAGATTCTCCTGTGCGCCGCGATGGCGTGGACGTCGTACATCCTGACCGAGTCGCTGCCGTACTGGCCCGTGAATCCGTCGATCGTCACCGAATCCTGGTTCCAGTTTCAGCTCGATCTCACGCGGTGCCTGTATGCGGTGCTGCCAGGCGCGATCCTCTGGGGCATGAGTTTTCCTCTGGCGCTGGCGTCAGCAGCCTCGCGCGATCAGGATCCCGCGCGGCTCGTCGGCGGCGTGTACGCGGCCAATACTCTGGGCGCGATTCTCGGCGCCGTCGGAGCCAGCCTGATTCTCGTTGTTACGCTCGGCACCCAGCGTACGCAGCAGTTGATGATCGTGATCTCGGCGCTCTCGGCCCTGCTGTTGCTCTGGAAGGAGCGGGCATCGCCGCCGGCGTTTGCGTCGGCAACGGTTGCAGCCGTCCTCCTGACGCTCTCCGTGAATCCCCTGCCCGGCCTCCTGGTCGCATACGGCAGGTACACGGTGTTCCAGGTCGGCCAGGTGGATGTGATCTACATGGGCGAAGGATGGAACGCATCGGTCGCCGTCTCCGAGCGTCCGAACGGCGTCCGCAACTACCACAATGCCGGAAAGGTGCAGGCGTCGAGTGAGCCGCAGGACATGCGTCTGCAGCGGATGCTGGGCCATCTGACAACGCTGGTGCCGGACAATCCTCGCCGGGTGCTCGTGATCGGATGCGGCGCGGGTGTGACGGCGGGCGCCGTCTCGATCGATCCTGCGGTCGAGCAGACGACCATCGCGGAGATCGAGCCGCTGGTGCCTCGCGTCGTCTCCACGTATTTCGCCGAGCACAACTTCGACGTGGTGAACAATCCCCGTGTCCAGCTGCACATCGACGACGCCCGGCACTTCCTGCAGACCAGCGACGAGACGTACGACGCGATCACGTCCGATCCGCTCGATCCCTGGGTGAAGGGGGCCGCGATGCTCTACACGCGCGAGTTCTTCGAGCTCGCCAAGAGCCGGCTGAATCCAGGCGGTGTGATGACGCTCTTCGTGCAGCTGTACGAGAGCAACACCGAAGCCGTCAAGAGCGAGATCGGAACGTTCTTCGAAGTGTTCCCGCGGGGCATGATCTTCGCGAACACGTACAACGGCGAGGGGTACGATCTCGTGCTGCTCGGCCAGCGCGACCCGAAGCCGATCGATGTCGAGGCGATCCAGCGCCGGCTGCAGCGGCCGGAGTACCAGGCGATTCTGCGGTCCCTCGAGCAGATCGAGATGTACTCGGCCCTGGACCTCTTCGCGACGTATGCGGGCGAGGCCAGCGACTTCGCGCCATGGCTTGTGGACGCCGAGATCAACCGCGATCGTAATCTGAGGCTTCAGTATCTGGCGGGCAGGGGACTCAATCGTTACGAGGCCAACGTGATCTTCTCCGAGATGCGGACGTACTCGCGGGCGCCTGACGGCGTGTTCACGGGTTCGTCGGAGCTTCTCGATCGTCTGTTGACGGACATCCAGGCTTTTCAGGAGCAGTAGCGTGAACGCACCGACCCCGCTTCCTCGCATCACTCATCACGCGCTTTTCTACGAATCGGTCGACGACTTCGCCGCGCGGCGGGCGCCATTCCGCGAAGAGCACCTGAAGCTGATTACCGAAGCTCATGCCCGGGGCGAGCTCGTGATGGCGGGCGGGCTCGGCAATCCTCCGGACGGGAGTCTGCTCGTCTTCCGAGGGCCGTCGCCTGATGCGGCCGAGGCCTTTGCCCGCCGCGATCCCTATGTGACCCAGGGACTGATCACGCGCTGGACGGTGAAGCCCTGGGCGGTGGTGATCGGATCCCGGGACGATGATCGTTAGCCGGTTCGCGCCTGCGCCAACCGGCTTCCTCCACCTCGGGCACGTCGTCAACGCCATTTACGGCTGGGGCCTCGTGCGCGCGGCCGGCGGCTGCGTGCTGCTGCGCATCGAGGACCACGATCGGCAGCGAAGCCGTCCTTCCTACGAGACGGCGCTGCTCGAAGATCTCGAGTGGCTTGGCTTTGTCCCTGACGGTCAGAAGACGATCGAGGATCTTCGATCGGGTCGAAGCAAGGCACGTCAGAGCGACCGCGCCCACTTCTATCGGGAGGCGCTCAACCGGCTTCGCGCGCAGGGCGCTGTGTATGCCTGTGACTGCACGCGCGCGGAAATCCTTGCCGGAGGGGGCACCGACTCTGCGGGTGAACTTCGATATCCGGGAACGTGTCGCTCGAAGGGGCTGAAGGAAGCCGAAGGACTCGGCATACGCGTTCGTCTCGACCCGTCAGTTGAAGAGTTCGACGATGGCGGTCACGGCAGGCAGGAGCAGCGTCCAGACGAGCAGTGTGGCGACCTGCTGGTGCGGGATCGCCTGGGCAACTGGACCTACCAGTTCGCGGTCGTCGTCGACGATCTCGAGCAGGGCGTGACGTTCGTCGTCCGAGGCGACGACCTCCTGGCGTCAACAGGGCGTCAGATACAGCTGGCGCGGCTTCTCGGGCGCGGCGTGCCTCCGCGCTTCTATCACCACGCGCTCATCATGAAGTCGGATTCACAGAAGCTGAGCAAGGCTGACGGGGACACCGGTGTGCGCGACTATCGCGAGAGGGGATGGAGCAGCGCCGAGGTCATCGGCCACGCAGCATTTCTTGCGGGACTGATTGAGAGAGAGGCGCCGCTGAAAGCGGAGCTCGTGCCGACGATCCCGCGCCTTGTCGCTGACGTCAGACGACTGAACTTGTAGCCTGCGTCAGTCCCCAATTACCAAATTCCCAGATCACCAGATTTCCAGATGTTCACGTGTCTCTATGCACCGTCCCCGGCGAGAACGCGGGAAGACAGACGGCGATGTATTCCGCGCCGTCCGGTTCGGGCGTGCTGTAGCGCACCCATTCGCCTGGAGCTGTGACGATCGCCTGGCCGGCCCGCACGTCGAGCGTGCCTCCCTCGTACTCCACTCGCACCATCCCCCGGAGCACGACTGTGATCTCCTCGAACTCCGGGCGCTGACCCGGTTCCTGCCAGCCTGACGGCGACACCATCTTCGCGACGCTCACACCGCTGTGGCCGGAGTTGACGAGTCCGGCGAACTCTTCAATCTGTTTCGGCTTCGTGCCTGCTGCGGCAACACGTGTGGGACGCTCGATGAGTCTGGGCATGAGGTCGTTCAGTATAGACTCGATAGCAGCGATGACAGGGCGCAAGATCGCGGGCAACATCCTCGAGACCATCGGCGACACGCCACTCGTGCGCCTCAATGCGATCACCAGAGAGGTGCCGGCACGCGTCTACGCGAAGCTCGAGACCTTCAATCCCGGTCACTCCACGAAGGACCGGATGGCGCTGCGCATGATCGAGGATGCCGAGCGCGCGGGACTCCTGAAACCTGGCGGGACGATCATCGAAGGCACGTCGGGGAACACGGGGATGGGGCTGGCCATCGCCGCGGTCGTCAAGGGCTACCGCTGCATCTTCACGACCACTGACAAGCAATCCAAAGAGAAGATCGACGCACTGAGGGCGTTCGGCGCCGAAGTGATCGTGTGTCCCACCGACGTCGATCCCGAGGATCCGCGATCGTACTACTCCGTGTCGTCGCGCCTGGCGACCGAAGTTCCGAACGCCTGGAAGGCGAACCAGTACGACAATCCGTCAAACGCTGCGGCGCACTATGAGCAGACGGGGCCGGAGATCTGGGAGCAGACCGAAGGCGCGCTGACGCATCTCGTCGTCGGCGTCGGGACGGGCGGGACGGTGACGGGTGCAGGGCGCTTCCTGAAGGAACGCAACCCATCGATCAAGGTGTGGGGAATCGACACCTACGGTTCGGTCTTCAAGAAGTACAAGGAGACCGGCCAGTTCGACAAACGCGAGATCTATCCGTACATCACCGAAGGTATCGGCGAAGACTTCCTGCCGAAGAACGTGGATTTCTCGATCATCGATCACTTCGAGAAGGTCACCGACAAGGACGCGGCGGTGATGACGAGACGCCTCGCGCGCGAGGAGGGCATCTTTGCCGGCAACTCGGCGGGCGCTGCCGTCGCTGGTCTCATGCAGATGGCCGATCAGCTGAGCCCGGACGACATGGTGGTCGTCATCTTCCACGACCATGGCACCCGCTACCTCGGCAAGATGTACAACGACGACTGGATGCGGGAGAAGGGCTTCCTCGAGAAGAGCGGCATGACGGCGCGCGACCTTGTCGCGCTCAAGGTGTCCGGGGAGCTGTGCTCGATCGAGGGGAACGAGCCGGTGGAGCATGCCGTCCGCCTCATGAGCGAGCACGACTTCTCCCAGGTGTCGATCACCAGCGACAACCGCCTGATCGGATCGCTGAACGAGACGCGCCTCTACGAGGAGCTGCTGAAGAATCCCGACG
>JBFWPD010000194.1:0-7226 GCA_050250175.1 Vicinamibacterales bacterium | reverse complement strand
CGTAGGCCGCAATGGCCTTGCCGATGTTGACGAACACCGCGGTCGCCTCATCGCGTGTCGAAATCGCCGGCATCGCGCCGAAGATGACCTCGTAGTCGGGGCGGTAGTGCGCCGCAATCGCCTGTGCGTACTGCTCGCGGCTGCCGCCGTGCTCGACCGGACTCTCGAGCGGCCCGAGCGCCTGCGCCCACAGGCTGTCCTTGCGACCGTCCCAGAAGAGGAATGGACTATGCGCCATACCCGCGATCGGCATCGTGCGGCGATTCGTGACACCCACACCCTTGGCGAGCGGAATTCCGTCCTGAAACTCCCTTTCAGGGATGTGGCACGTCGCGCACGACACGTGGCCATTGGCGCTCAAGCGCGTATCGAAAAACAGCTTGCGTCCGAACTCGACGGCGCGCGGATCGTCGGCCACCCGGTTGGTCGGATCTGCCGGAGCGGGACCCAGCTCACGAAGGGACATGCTGCTCAACTGAGTCATGTCTTCTTCGGTCCACTGGTTCCCGCGCGACGCCGCAGCCGACACCGTCGTGACGACCTGCAGCAAACTGAACAGGACCAGAAGCTTGTTCGTCGTCATCGCCGTCTCCTAAAGCGCGAGATTGAACGTGACGACGTCCGAGGCCGAGGCCGCGTTGATGGCGAGCTTGAATTCCCACCAGCCGCCCATGTTGAAGCGCACGCCTTCGATCTCGTAGAGTCCGTTGCCAAGCGCGCGCGTCACGCGCGGCCGCGTCGGCAGCCCGTGGCCATGCTGGGGCATTCCTCCGTCGATCTGGATGGTGGCGTCGTCAACCGGGACGCCGGCCGCATCGGTGATGGCGACGCGGACCGTCTGCATCCGGCGTGGGCGAAGCGGCCGGTCGGACTGGAGCGTCGCGGTGAACAGGCGCGAGGCCGACACGCGGGGGCCGGTGCCAAACTCGGTCGCGGCCGGGCGAGCGACGTTCTTGCCGTGCATCATCATCATGACGTGGCCGCAGCCGGTCGCAGCAACGAGGGTGACAACCGCCAGGGCAGCGACGAACGCAGTGCGAAACTTCATGACATCCTCCTGTGAGCGGCCTTTCAGGCCGTCGCGGTGGTTCGGTCCGCGATGTCTCAAGGTAGCGGGCAGGGGAATGCCGGGTATTGAACGGGACGGCCGAAGTTGTTGAATAAACCTGCTACCGGGTCGTCACCGTCGGCTCGCTGGTACCTCTGGGACGGCGGATTTCTTGCGGTGGGCAAGAGCGATTGGGGCGTGATCCCGCCGCACTCGCATCATGCGATTCAGATCGTCGTCGCGATCGACGGGGAAATGGCGATCAAGGGCGCCCGTGGCGACTGGCGGACGGGGCGCGGAATCATCGTGCGGCACGATGTCGAGCATTCCTATGACGGCAAAGGCGCATTAGGGGCGATGATCTTCGTCGATCCGGAGTCGTCCGAAGGTGTGTGGCTGCAGACCGCGCTGGCCGATGGCATCACCGTGGTGCCCGAGGCGCGGACCAGCGCCTGCGCGGCCGCCTTGCGGACGTTCGTCGAGAAGCCGCTCGAGGCCATGGAGATGGGCGATCTGATTCGTCACTGTGTCCTGTCGCTCTGTGCCGGCGCGCCGCCGTCGCGGCGCCTCGACGAGCGCGTGACGAAGGTGCTGACGGCGATTCAGGCGTCAGACGATCTCCGAATGTCAATCGAGGACGCGGCGGCGATCGCGTTCCTGTCGCCCAGCCGCTTCGCGCATCTGTTCAAGCAGCAGGTCGGCCTGCCATTCAGACGGTATATGCTGTGGCGCAAGCTGACGCGCGCGATGCTGGTGATCGGAAAAGAGCGGACGATTGCCGCGGCGGCTCACGCGTCCGACTTCGCCGATGCCGCCCATCTGACACGAACCTTCTACGAGATGTTCGGGATACCGCCTTCAGTGATGATGCGCGGCGAATTCTTCCAGATCGCCTCGCCGTTCAGCACGACCGCCTAGGGAGCCTCCAGAGAGATCCAGCTTCCAGCACCCTTTCAAGCTGGGCCCCCGCAACCGGATAGCAGGTTTATTCAAGGAAATCGGCGGCGCCGTTCAATACCCATCGCATCCCCGGCCGCTACTCTCACGAATGTCGGCGGATTACCCGCGACGGGAGATCGAGGAGGGTATGGAGATGACGAATCACTGCAACACGAAGGCACACGCGGCGTTCGCTGACGATCAGGTCACGCCGCTTGCAGCCGACAGAGGCGAGGTCGTCCGGTACCGCCTCGAGGCCAGTGAAGTCAAATGGGAGATTGCGCCCGGCCGCACAGTCCGCGGTTATGGATACAACGGTCGCGTCCCTGGGCCCGTCCTGGAAGCGAAGCAGGGCGTCCCGTTGGAGATCGAGTTCACGAACCGATTGCCCGAACCGACCGTGACTCACTGGCATGGCCTGCGGGTTCCGGCGGCGATGGACGGCACCGAGATCGTGCAGCGGCCCATCCGGCCCGGAGAGACATTCACGTATCGCTTCACGCCGCCGGATGCCGGCACCTTCTGGTATCACCCGCACCTGAACGAAACCGAGCAGCTGGAGAAGGGGCTGTACGGTGCGCTGATCGTCCGTGCCGCAGACGACCTGACGCTCGATGACGAGAAGGTCCTCGTGCTCGACGACGTGCGCGTCGACAAGGCCGGGCAGATCGCAAAGTTCGGCGGCCTGATGGACCGTCACAACGGCCGCGAAGGCAATGTGCGCTTGATCAACGGGACGTCCGAGCCGGAGCTCACCATCGCGGCGGGGCAGATCGAGCGGTGGCGTATCGTGAACGCGTCAAGCGCTCGCTACGTCCGCCTGTCGATTGGCGGCCGCCCGTTCCAGATCATCGGCACCGACGGCGGATTGATCGAAGCGCCGGTCACGGTCACAGAAGTGCTGCTCCCGGCGGCAGACCGCGTCGAGCTGGCCGTCGGTCCTTTCGAGGAGGAAGGCGCGGTTTTCGACATCGAGGACCTGCCCTACTTCCGCATGGCTGGGAAGAAGGGCGTCGAACGGTTCGGCACGATCCGCGTCGCCCCGCGAAAGCCGTCCACGGCACGCGTGCCGGCGCGGCTGCGCGAGATCGCGCCGCTCGTCGTGGGGGATGCGAACGTGACGCGCACCGTGAAGCTCGGCGTCAAACTAAGCCTCCGCCGCGGCCTGGACTTCGTCGTCAACGGCGAGCGCCACCATCAGGACCAGCCGGTGAAGGTGGGCGAGCTGCAGGTGTGGGACGTCGTCAACACCACGATGATGGATCATCCGTTTCACCTGCACGGATTCTTCTTCCAGGTCCTCGAGATCAACGGAGAGAAGCCGGCCTGGCGCTCGATGGAGGACGTGATCAACGTGCCGCCGAGGGCGACTGTCCGGATCGCGTGGTATCCCGACGACAGGCCCGGCAGCTGGATGTACCACTGCCACATCCTCGAGCACCACGCGGCCGGCATGATGGCGCACTTCGACGTCGTTCGGTGAATCGACGGGGCGCGGAGGCGCCGCTACCGGCGGCTGCTCGTCGCCGACCTGGGCGTCACCTTCAGCAGCCTGCCGTTGGCGCCTTCGGTGAGCACGTAGACCGCACCGTCGGAAAACACCTGCACGTCGCGGATGCGCGCGCCCAGGTCCATCAGCAGCGGCTCCTCGTTCACTACCTTGTCGTCCTTGCTGAGCTCGAGCCGGAACAGGGCCTGACCCGCCAGCGCGCCGACAAGCGCGCTCGACTGCCACTGCGGGAACAGGTCGCCCCGGTAGAAGGCCAGGGCCGAGGGAGCGATCACCGGGTCCCAGTAGTAGCGCGGCTGCTCCATCCCGGGCTTCTCCACGATGGCGTCGCCGATCTTCGTGCCCGGGTAGTTGATGCCGTGCACGATCACCGGCCAGCCGTAGTTCTTGCCCTTCTCGATGAGGTTCAGCTCGTCGCCGCCCCGCGGGCCGTGCTCCACTTCCCACAGCCGGCCGTCGGGCGCGAAGGTCAGCCCTTGCGGCGTCCGGTGGCCCATGGACCACGTGCCCGGCAGGCCCAGCGACGGATTGCCGGGTGCCGGCTTGCCGTCGGGCGTGATGTGAATCACCTTGCCCAGGTAGGTGTCCAGGTGCTGCGCCTGCAACGGGAGCGGATCGCCCGTGGAGCGATCGCCGAGCGAGACGAAGAGATTGCCGTCCTTCGGATCGACGGCGATCCGGGAGCCAGACTGCGAAACCGCGCGATTGGTGAACGGCCCGGCCTGGAAGATGGTGGTGACGTTCGAGATCGTGCCAGCGCTCTCGTCCAGGATCGCGCTGTCGACCGCATGGGCGCAGGTCTCGGCGTCGATGTTCCGCAGGTAGACGAAGAAGATGCGATGGTTGCTGGCAAAGTCCTTGTCGAGCGCCACGTCGAGCAGGCCCGCCTGGCCGCGGAAGTACACCGGCGGCATGTTCGCCGTGATCGTGTGCAGCGTGGACCCGTCCGTGTTCAGGATCCGCAGCCGGCCGGCCTTCTCGGTGATGAGGAAGCGGCCACTCGGCAGAAGCTCCACAGCCCACGGCACGTCGAGGCCGCTGGCGATGGTCGTGACCTCGACGTCCACCGTCTTGTGATACGGCGCACGGGTCTGACCGGGGAAGACCGGATGATCGGTGTCGAGCTCCGGTGCGCGGCGGTCGACAGGCTCCCCTTCGACCGTGAACTTCTCGAACGTCCGGCGCACCGCCGGGTTGGGCGCAGGGGCCTGCGCGTTCTGGGCCGGCACTGGCGCCGGTAACATCGCAAGGCCGGCGACGGCGTAGGCGATGGCAAGTCGTGTCATGTCAGTTCTCCGTTCTGCAAACAAGGTCATCCATTCCGACGTGCGCAATACGGAGTATAGCGATCCGGTGGGCGATCGGCCTTCCGCTTCGTGCGCCGCCCCCGGCAAGTGCGTGACGACGGGGCAGGATCGGATCTGAGCTCGGCGCAGTCAGATTGCGGCGTGAAGGGCCTCGAGCAACGCGTCTCCGTCATGCTTCAGTTCCACCGTTTGATCAACTTCGCTTCGCAGGGCTTCGGTGATGACAGGATAGTCAGAAAGATTCAGCGGCATCTGCACCGGCAGGCCGACAGACTGGAAGTAGTCGGCAAACTTGGTGCCGTCACCGGCAATGCCTGGTTCTGACGTGGACAAGGTGCACCATCGTGCCGGAATCCCATAGGCATTGGCGACAATCAGGCCGTGCAAGGACGTTGTGAGAATCGCCCCGCAGTCCGCAACTTCGTTGACCACTCGCTCGACGACTTGCGGTGGAGCGCCTCGCAGTGAAATGTCCTTGACGCCGTCCAGCTTCAGCGGCGTCTGCTCGTGGCTGATGTGCCGGACGAGACCGAGCCGATATGACGGCTGCTTGAACGGCTTGGGCAGGTAGCGCGGAAGCAGAAGGGCCGGGTCCCCGTAAACCGGGGGGCATTCACCGCCGGACTTCAGGACGCATTGCCTGGTGAGGGGGCCTCGAACAGCGCGATACAACGCTGACGAATTCAAGGCGTCGCTCATTCTGGCGGTTCCCGAGCCCCAGACACTGCAGCCATCGCCGGCGAATTTGATGATGCTTCCGATCGCGAGCATGCTGCGATTGCGCGCAGTGAAGCGGGGAGGGATGCCTGAAGCCTGTTCAACGATCCACGGGCTCAACACGTCTCCGAAGTTTCCGGGGTAAGGAGTCTTCATCCACCAGAGGCTGATGCGTTGGTCGGTTCTCACCCCACGTTCGCGGGCACGCTTCTCCAGGCTGAGCTCGTAGGCGAGGGACTCGCCGGTTGCCCGATCCCGTTCAGCATCAGACGTCAGCAGCAGCCCGAGGTGCCGGTCGGCCAGTTCGATGTCGTGACGCTGAATCCCCATCTTGACCAGGCTGAGGCGCACCGATGATTCATCCGGGTTTCGCGCAAGAAACTCCTCGAGCAGGCCGATGGATTCGAAGGGGCGGCTATTGGCTCGGAGATACTCCGAGTGTTTCAGTACAACCTGTGGATCGTTCCCGAGCAATTGAACGGCGCGGCCGGTAAGCAGGACGGCTGTCTCGCGGTCTCCCGACTTCATTGCGTCCATGGCGTCCGACACCAGTATCCTCGCCCGCAGTTCCGGATCCCGGCTCTTGTTGACGTGCTGCGCCACGTGGGATCGATAGGTCGAGACATTGGTGCTGTCGCCGTGGAGGAAAATGGTCCGTTCGGTGATGTCCTCCCTGTTCCTGGTCACGTTGTCGGGCGAAAGAAAGCCGACGTTCAGCTGATCGGTGTGCCGTAGCCACGCTTCCTGCAGGACCCAGTCATCTGTGACTCGTTCGCCCGTTTCTGCTTCGATCTCCGCCATCAAGGCCAGGAAATTCCGAGCGCGCTCGGTATCTCCGATGAACAGAATGGCAGGCACCCAGAAACGGGCGGTCTTGTACGGGTCGTAATCGCGAATGTACGAGTGGCGACCCGCGAAACCAGCCAGGTCAAAGGTGCAGCCCGCCAACACGTCAGGACGTCGAAGGACGCGCGTGTCGGCGTCAACCCAGAGAACGCGGCCGAGTCTTTCCTGCATCTGCCTGTAGAACCTGATCTTCATGCGGCAGATTTGCGCCCAGTCCATCCCTTCTGAAGGAAGTTCTTCGACATGATGCGGAATCTCCAGGCGTTCACAGTCATTCTTCAGATTTCGAGCGGCCTGATAGTAGTAATGGTCTCCACCGTAAAAGCTGATGAGCGTTGGCAATTCGGACATTTCTTCCTTGTGTGACTCGACAATGACGCGGGCGGACGCTTTCAGCTCTCGCGGGCGATCCCTCGTTCACGAAGTCGGCTCACTGCCAGCGGCCACAGCCCACTCCGCTGGTGGGCGACTCGTCAGCCACAGGATGAAGTCCGTCGATGGTGGCACGCTGCCGTGCCGCAGCAGCTTCGCACATTGCGCCCGGTGACCATACGAGTGCAGGCACACCTGCATGAACGCTTGCGACACGGAACACTTGCCATTCGGAATGCGAGGGTCTTCCAGAATTCGCGCAAGGTCACGTTCCATGGCGGCGTCGAGCCACACGGTCTCCTCCGTCTGAGTGCTGCCGTATCGTTGGATCAGTGCGTTGAACGAGGGAGAAGGGCGAGCCTCCTCTTCGTGGACGAACGGCAGCCCCAGGATGGTGAGCAGCCAGAAGCGATTGGCGAGCAGATCGCGCAACATCTGCAGCATATGCGGAATCCTAACCGAAGCCACGATCCGTGCTTGGTCACGT
>JBFWPD010000193.1:0-7238 GCA_050250175.1 Vicinamibacterales bacterium | reverse complement strand
AGGCACCACCCTTGGCGCGGAGACCGGTTCCTGAGACGTCGTCGCCAGGCTGAGCGCCTTCGTGATGGCCCTGAGCAGCTCGTCGGCACGCACCGGCTTCGTCAGATACGCAGCGATGCCGAGCTCCCGGCATCTCGCCAGCTCGCCCAGCCGGCCGGCAGACGTCAGAATCACGATCGCGGGATTGTCGAGCGCGCCATGCGTCTTGATCTGTTCGGCGAGCCAGTAGCCATCGAGATCGGGCATGTTCGCATCGAGCAGCACCAGGGCATACGGAGCGCTCATCCGGGCAGCCTGCAGGAGCTCGGTCAACGCTGCCTGCGCTCCGTCCACCGTGGACGGCACCATGTTCCACCTGGAGACTTGCGCGACGAGGAGACGCCTGTTGATGGCGTTGTCGTCAACGATCAGCACCCGTCGCCCTGCCAGAGGCACGACGCGATTCGGCGAGGCGGCAACCGATGCCGTCGCGAATGGCGCGGCGAAATGAAAGGTGCTGCCCAGACCTGGCGTGCTCTCCACCCAGATCCGTCCGGTCATCAACCTCACGAGAGTGGCGGCAATCGTCAGGCCCAGGCCCGTACCGCCGAACTGGCGGGTGGTCGATCCATCCGCCTGCGTGAACGCGTCGAAGATCGTCGCCTGCTTGCTTTCGGGGATGCCGACGCCGGTATCTGCGACCTGGAAATGAAGGCTGACCTTGCCGCCATCGCTCTCCTGCCGGGCAACCGACAGGAGGATGTGGCCTCGCTCGGTGAACTTGACGGCATTTCCGATCAGGTTGGCAATGATCTGCTGCAGCCGCAGCGGATCGCCGACGATGACCTCCGGCAGGTCGTCGTCAAGGTCGCACATCAGCTCGACGCCCTTGCTCTCTGCCCTGACGGCCAGCGGCTTGAGCACCTGCGCGACGACATCGGTCAGGTTGAACGGAATGCTTTCGAGCTCGAGCTTCCGCGATTCGATCTTGGAGAAGTCGAGGATGTCGTTGATGATTCCCAGCAGCGACTCGGCGGAGCCCTTGATCGTCGTCAGGTATTCGCGCTGGGTCTCGGTGGGCTCAGCGTCGATCGCCAACTCCGTCATCCCGATGATGCCGTTCATCGGCGTGCGGATCTCGTGACTCATGTTGGCGAGGAACTCGCTCTTGGCCAGGCTGGCGGCCTCGGCGGCGCGCTTGGCCTCCACGAGCTCGGACGTCCGTTCCTGCACCTTGTGATCGAGCGCCTCGGTCAACGCCTCCAGATCCTGGCAGGTCTGTCGCAGCCGCTCTTCGCTCTCGCGCAGGCGCTGATTGGCGACGAACAGCTCGTTCGAGCTCAGGTCCAGGGATCGCTCGAGCACCTTGCGGTCGGTATCGGAGTTGCGATAGGCCTCGTCCACCATCTGGAGGAACGAGCGCAACGGCTCCGCGTCGTGATCGACGCCCGCCAGGCTTCGCCTGAGCTGCCGCTGGAGAAGGCTGTGACGCGTCACGATGTCAGCCAACCGACTCCGAAAACGTGGTGACGGTCATCGTCTGATTGTGCAGCTGGCACTTCGCGCTCGCGACGAACGGCGAGATCTCCCCGTATGAATAGAAGCCGGTCAGTGACGCGCGGTCTCCCAGCACGTCGCGCACCGCTTCAACTTCTTCCTCGGTCCGCTGCTTGAGTACCAGCTTGCGGCCGACGCAGCTGATCAGAAGCGCGAGGTCAGCGGGCTCGTCGATCGCGTGACTGGCGCGTGCGGCGCCTGTCGCGCCGTCCACCAGGCGGTCGAAGTTGGCTTTCATCAGGCGCGCCCGCGCACCCATAGGCATGTCCCCGGCAAATGTCATGGACGACGCGGCGTCGTCGATGCCGAGGATCGTACGGACGAGCGGCTCGTCGGATTCGTGGCGCCGCACACTCAATGGGAACAGCAGCGCGGAGGCCGGAAGGTCGCTCGCATGCTCACCCAGGTACTGCTTGTACAGTCCGAGTGCCGATTGCCCGTCGAGCTCGAAGAGGACGTTCCCGGCGGCCCGCGTGATGATTCGTTCGGGTCCGAACGGGTCCCAGCCTCCGAGCGAGGCGTAGCCGACGTGGAGGCGTGTCCCGTAGAAGCCGACGGCGGCCGCGATACGCGCCTGTGGGCGGTCGCCGCACACGACGAGTGTTTCCTGGAAACGTGTGCCGTCGCCGGCGAGTCCGCCGGTGACGGCGATGTTGGCGGGGAGAACGCTCGCAAGGCCTTCGACGAGTTGGCTGCCGTTGACCTTCAATCCGTCGGAGAGCACCAGGACATGCGAGAGGTGGTCTCCGGCAAGCTGGCCCGCCAGGCGGCAGCCGGCGGCGTGGCTGTCCGCTTCGCTCTCGATGGGCGTGCTTGCGACTCTGACCTTCGTGTTCTCGAAGCGAAGCGCGGTGCCGACGATGGAGTCGTCGAAGACCTGAGGGCCGGCTATCTCACCGGATGTCGAGCATCCGAACAGAGCTGCGTCCGGACAGAGAGACCGGAGATCAGTCAGTCGCGAAGGATCGCGCAACCTGTCGGTCGCCCCGAACACGAGCACGAGTTGTGCGTCGCGCGGGACGGGGCTTTCCCCGTAGTGCCTCCAGCCTTGCTCCTCGGTCCACTGTTGTTGTCCGACTTGCACGGAACCACCTCATTCAGCACACGCGAGGCCCGGAATGGACGCCTCATGTCCGGTATCGGAGGTGGCTGCTCCTGACTGTAGCGAGCCCAGACACTGCTCGGTGTTGCACCATCTTTCAGGCCCGACAAAGTCCCCATCAGGTCAGAGAACGGACGGTCAACCGTGAGTCGCGAAACGGCTGCCCGAGGAGTACCGGTTCAAACCTTGTGAGAAGGCGAAGACTGCCAAGGTCATGTAGCCCGTGGCCGCCAGCGCGAGCAACACGAGGGGTGCCCATCCATCTTCGTGGACCACGCGCACGGGCACGTAACCTACCCATGCGGCGGGCAGCAGCGTGAAGAGCACGAGGCGCAGCGCTCCGCCAAAGAGCGGCTCCGGGTAGAGCGCAAACGTCACCAGCAACTCCCACAGCTGCCGCGAGAGCGCGTCCACCCTTCCCATCCAGAACGGAAGGCTGAAGAACAACGTCCCGGTAGCCACGAACACGACCGCGCTGGCGCCGATCGCCATGGCTATCCGCGGCGCGTCGTTCCAGGACACCTGGCCCGACCATGCGATCAGCGCAAGACCCGATACCGCATCTCCAAAGCCTGACGCCTGAGAGCGGAGCCCCCACGCGTGCACCAGCACTGACTTGGGCTGCACCAGCAGGGTGTCGAGTTCTCCTTCATCGATGAGACGTCCGAGATGACGGACTCCGCCGGCGACGGTGACCGCCAGACCAAAGGCCACCGCCACAATCCCGAACAGCACCTGCACGTCGCCCAGCACCCAGCCCCGGATGGTTGGCACCCGGCGCATCAGCAGCCACCAGAACGCAAAGAACGTCAGGTTGTTGAGCGCCATGAATAGCATCTGCGCGGCAAACGCCTTTCGCAGCATCAGCGACGCTTTCAGGTTGGTGCCCAGGAGCGCCCAGGCGAATCGCGCATTCTGCAGGTGGCCGGTCATCGGAGTCCTCCGCCTATCCACCGTTGACCATCAGGCTCGCAGTCGCTCTTCGATACATCCAACGCACCAGCATCGCCGTCGCCACGCACCAGATCGCGAGCAGACACGCAGCCCATGCCGGCGCAATCCTGCCGTCTGCCAGCACCTGCGATGCCGGCGCCGAGAGGATCGCCGGAAAGGGCGTCATCAGCGCGGCCTGCCGCAGTGGATCCGGATACACGTGGAGCGGAAGGATCAGGCCGCCGAGTATGAACAACAGCTTCTGCCACACCCAGAACACCGGCGTGACGTCTTCCATCCAGAATGCAAGAAGGCCGATGCTCACGTACAACGCCGTCAGGAGCGCCGACGCGACGAGCCCCAGGCCACCAATCGCGACGAGGACCTCGAGCGGCGGGATCCAGCCGCTCAGGAGTGCCGCCGTCACGAAGGCCGTTACTCCCAGGAGTGGCGCGCTCGCCGCGAGACGTCCGAGCCCCTCCGCGAACACCGCGCCGACATAGGAAATGGGTCGCCCGAGCTGGCATGCGACATCGCCACGCCGCACGGCTTCCTGGAGGTTGACGTGCAACGCGGGCGCGCTGAGCAACACCCACTCCGTGCCCGCCAGGTACCAGATCAGCCGCTGCGGATCTCCGACACCGATGCCCGCCTCTCGCGTGGCCCGCCACAGGCTTGAAAACACGCCGAGGATGACGACGAAGAACGCCATGCGACCGTAGAGATCGCCCCGCTCGCGGCTGGCGTCGCGGACGGCGATCCGGCCACAGGCGACGTACTTGGCGACGGTGGCTCGCCTGCTCATGACGGCCGCCTTGTGTCTGCCTGTGAGTACAACGCGCGGATCACCACGTCGAGCGGCGCGTCATCCACGGCGAGATCGCGAATCACAGACTGGCGTGATGCCGCGTCGACAATCTGCCCGAGCGACGCACGTCGCGCATCGAACTGAAGCTCCGTGCGATGCGCACTGGAGGCCGTCACGTCGACCCCGGGCAGCGCGAAGTCGAGCCGCTCGGCCTCGGTGACCAGAGTGACGCGAGTCGCAGCCAGATGGCTTCGACGGAGGTCGGCCACGGTGCCGTCCCACAGCAATCGGCCGTGATGGATGACGACCACTCGATCGCACACGTGCTGGATGTCGCCGGTGTCGTGCGAGGTCAGGAGAAGCGCCACTCCGTCGCGCTCCGACTCGGCACGCAGCAGGTCGCGAATCGCCGCTTTCGCAGACACGTCGAGACCAATCGTGGGCTCGTCCAGAAACAGCAGCCGCGGCGCGTGCAGAAGGCTCGCCACGATCTCACAGCGCATGCGCTCGCCGAGCGACAGCTGCCGGACTGGCGTGTCGATGAGCGCATCCAGCTCGAACAACGCGGTGAGCGCGTCCAACCTGCGTTGATGGCGTGTCTCCTCCACCTCGTAGACACGGCCGAGCAACGCGAACGTGTCTCGAGGCGGAAGCTGGTACCACAGCTGCGAGCGCTGGCCGAAGACCGTACCGATGCTGAAGGCGAGTGCCCGCCGCTCAGTCGCCGGTTCGAGGCCAAGGACGCGCACGTGACCGGCGTCGGCCCGCAGGATTCCTGCGAGGACCTTGAGCGTCGTGGACTTGCCCGCGCCATTCGGTCCGATGAATGCGACGCGCTCTCCCCGGTGAACGCACAGCGACAATCCGTCGACCGCGACGACCGGCTCCATGCGTGGCGCGAGGAAATCCTGGAAGCGCGCGGCGAGGCCGCCCTGGCGGCGCCGCTGCTTGCGAAACGATTTCCGCAGTCCTTGGACGTCTACCGCTGGGACCGTCATGGCAACTGCTCCTCGTACGGCACCTCGCGCGAATGTCCCGGAAAAGCAAAAAGCCCTTCCGGACATTCCGGAAGGGCTTCTCTGGAAACCTTGGATGGCTCTTCCGGTCTACTCGCGCACTGCTCCCTGAATGCCGCCTTCAACGGCGGTGCGGCACATCGGCATGGCAGCGCTGCAGACCTTCGAGCTCATTGAACTGCCCCATCATGCATTCGGACGGCACCCATCGTCAAACGGGCCAGCGGAAAGGGCCCTGTGCCGCCTCGTCATCGGGTGAGATGGAACGGCACGCTGGTGACAACCACGTTCGGACGAAAAAGGAGCTCTCCCTTCATCAACAGGGCGCTCTGGTTGTGAAAGAGATGGTGCCACCAGCGCGCCGGAATGAACTCAGGCACCACGATGGTGACGAAGCTGTCAGGACGCTGACGCTCAACGCAGCCGATGTACTCGAGGAGTGGCTCCATCAGCGATCGGTACGGCGAGTCCAGGACGACGAGAGGCACGTCCTTGTTCCATCGGGGCCAATCCGTCTCGATCCGCTTTGTGGACGCCGCGTCCAGATCGACGCACACGGCGCGTATCTCAGGCGAGAGCGTCTTCGCGTAGTCCAGGGCCTGCAGCACTGCCTGATGGACGCCGCTGATTGGAACGAGCACGACATTGCCACGCCGTTCCGATGCGCCTTCGCGTCCGGCCGTGAGTGCCAACTGTGCGGCCACAGTGGCGTAGTGGTGGTGGACCATACGAAAGAACAGCACGTAGACCGGGATGAGGACGAGGACGATCCACGCTCCTTCCTGTCCTTTCGTAACAGCAACGACAATCAACACCACGCCCGTCACCAGGGCACCGGCCCCGTTGACGATGGCATTCGTCGTCCAGCCTCGAGACTTGAGCCGCTGCCAGTGCCGCACCATCCCCGCCTGCGACACCGTAAACGACAGGAAGACACCAATCATGTAGAGCGGGATCAGCGAGTGGGTATCACCCGCATGGATGACGAGGAGCACTCCGGCACAGACGCTCAACCAGAGGATGCCGTTGGAGAATGCCAGGCGATCGCCCTGGTTCATGAGCTGTCGCGGCAGGTACCCGTCTCTCGCGAGGATGGACGCAAGGCGTGGAAAGTCCGCGTACGCGGTATTGGCAGCGAGCACCAGGATGAGCATCGTCGCGGCCTGTACGAGGAAGTACCCCAGGCCCCGTCCATCGAAGACACCGCGGGCAATCTGCGAGACGACGGTTTCGGACATGCTGGGCACGACCGCGTAGGCTCGGGCCAGCAAGGTGATCCCGACGAACATGGCGATGGAGAGCGCCGCCATCGTCAGCATGGTGGCCGCTGCGTTTCGCGCCTCGGGCGGCCTGAATGCAGGCACGCCATTCGAGACGGCTTCGACACCGGTCATCGCGGTACAGCCATTCGAGAATGCCGTCAGAAGCAGGAACAAGGTCACCGGCGCGCCAAGGGATGTCATTGGATCCGGCGCCGTGACGGGCAATGCTGCGCCGAGCCAGACGCGCCACGCCCCCACTCCGATGAGCGCCAGGATCGAGACGATGAAGAAGTACGTCGGCAAGGCAAAGATTCGTCCCGAATCCCGAATGCCGCGAAGGTTCCCCAGGGTGAGGAGTGCGACGAACCCCAGCGTGAGAGGCACACGGCCGACGTGCCAGTCGGGGAGCGCCGAGGTCAACGCCGCCACGCCTGCGGCGACGCTGACCGCAACGGTCAGAACGTAGTCGATGAGCAACGCGGCGGCAGCGACGAGCGCCGGGAGCTCACCCAGATTGTGCTTTGCCACGACATACGCGCCGCCACCATTGGGATACGCGTGAATCGTCTGTCGATAGGAGA
>JBFWPD010000192.1:0-7250 GCA_050250175.1 Vicinamibacterales bacterium | reverse complement strand
GATCCGACCTCCTGCTACAGAGCGTCGCGATTGCGCTTGCCGTCGTCATCGTGGCGGCTACGTCGTCGGTAGCCGGCACCATCGTTCGGGTGAGGACCGTGCCCATTGAGGCCGTGAACATTGCGCCCGGACTAATGGTTGTGGACCACTGGCGATTGCCGCTCAAGTGCGGCTGCGCGGAAGCTCGCGGGCGCTGGACTCCATGGAAGGCGCCCTCTTGACGGCACGCGCCGATGTTCACAATCTATCAGAGGGCGTTCACGAGATCGGCCTTCAGGTCCCAGGACCGCTGCCGCTCGGTGTCACGGTGGAGGCGGTCTCTCCAAAGCGAATCACGTTTCGCCTTCGACCAGTCAAGGACACCGGAGTGAATTCAAAGCCGGGGCTATGACGATGGCCCATTCAAGACGGACGTCGTTCGACTGTCAGCTCGTGGACGCGTATTTGGTGAGCTTGCAGTCTGATATCGAGGCCAAGTGGCGAGACATCAGGAGCATTCGCGATGACATACACCTGCTGATGCGACCGCGCGCGGGCGCGAGTGCCGCAGGTAGCGAGGCCGTCCGGACGATCACCGAACGCCTGGATCGCATGCGATCTACGAACCGAATCGTTCGGGACACCTTGCTGGAATTTCGGAGGGCGGCGCACACGCTTGCGCAGGATCTTGAGGACGAATCGACGTAGACGATGACGAGTTGACGAGAGAGTGCTGGGACGAGTCCCGTCGGTGAGGCGACACGGTCGAGGAGACGTCCATGAAACGAGATGGCCTCGGATGGCAGCCGCCGCTCCTGCCGGACGATCCGGCAGAGCGGAGAGAGATCGGTATTCGTCTTGTTATCTTGGCGGCACTGGGTGTGATCGCGCAGATCATTTCCACCATCGCCGCCTGGTGGTAACCGAGCGACGCAGGGAACAATGTCGGAATTGTGCATGGTTGTTCACATTGAAACGGCCGGGCCAGGACACAAGCTGTGTCCAGCTGGACGGACGGCAGTCGCGTGATGCCTCCGGATCTCGCCAGCGGTCTGCCGTTTGCGCTGGCACTGCGGATCGGCATTGCGGCCGCGACCATCGTGACGGCGCCCAGGCGTCGCGTAGCCCGTCGTGTGGGGTTCTTGGGATCGGCGGCCGCGTCGCTCGCTACCGGCCTGGCGGCGGTTCAAGTGTTGCGCAGTGGCACGCCGGTGAGCGGAGTCCTATTCACCCATCAGGCGTCCGGATTCTCGCTGGGCTATTCAATCGACGGATTGTCAGCGTGGTTTCTTCTGGTTCTTGCCGTCGTTGCCATTCCGATCGCCATCTTCAGTCTTGGATACGTCGGAGGGCCACACTGGAACCGACGGTCCGCGTTCCTCGGCGTTGCCTTCAATGTCCTGCTGGCTGCGGTCGAACTCGTGTTCGTCGCCAGCGATCTCGTCACCTTCCTTTGCGCCTGGGAGTTGATGACGTTGGCGACGGCGGCGCTTGTGGCCACGGAGCACGAGGCAGAGGCAAGCCGGCGCGCCGCCTATCTCTACTTGGTCATGTCGCATCTCGGCACGGGTTTATTGATCGCAGGATTTCTGATGCTGGCGTCGGCATACGGCTCTCTGTCATTCGCGATGCTGCTCTCGGGTGGTGCGGCGACTGAACCGATACGCCACATCCTGTTCGGATTCTTCTTCCTTGGGTTCGGGGTGAAAGCGGGTATCGTTCCACTTCACGTCTGGCTGCCCGAGGCCCACCCAGCGGCGCCTACGAGCATCTCAGCGTTGATGTCGGGAGTGCTCATCAAGACGGGCATTTACGGCATGGTTCGCGTCTGCGCGTTTGGCTTGGGAGTTCCGCGGTTGTCCTGGGGTGTGATCGTCCTCGTCGTTGGAGGACTGTCGGCGGTGCTCGGGGTCCTCTATGCGCTGATGCAGCACGATCTAAAGCGACTTCTCGCGTACCACAGCATCGAGAATATCGGGATCATTCTCCTGGGCCTTGGCGCAGGGATGATGGGCCTTTCTTACGGCCGAGCCGACGTCGCTGCGGTAGGAATGGCAGCCAGTCTGTATCACGTGGTGAACCACGCGGTATTCAAAGGCCTTCTGTTTCTCGGCGCGGGAGGCGTCGTCATGGCGACTGGTACGCGGCAGATCGAGCAGCTCGGGGGCCTGCTTCGACGCATGCCTTGGACCGGCCTCTGTTTTCTTGTCGGCGCGATGGCGATATCCGGTCTGCCCCCGCTGAACGGCTTCGCCAGCGAGTGGCTGACATTCCAGTCGTTCCTCTTTGGGTTCCGAGGTTCCAGCGAGCCGCTCGTGCATTTACTCTTTCCCGTGGGTGGTGCCCTCCTGGCGCTGACGACGGCATTGGCCGCTGCCTGTTTTGTGAAAGCGTTCGGTATGACGTTCGTGGCGTTGCCCCGGAGTCCAGCGGCAGCGGACGCGAGGGAATCGTCGATGGTGATGCTCGCGCCGCAGGTGTGGCTAGCCGCGCTCTGCGTCGGGCTCGGGGTGTTTCCGGGATTCGTGCTCCGCGCGCTCGAGGGCGTGATGGTCTCCCTGCCTGGTCTGCAGCCGCCACGGGACCTCGTCCAGGCTGGACTGGGAATGGCGTCCGGGCTGGACTCCTTCGACCACGTGGTCCCCCTCATGCTCGGCACGACCCTGCTGGCGGGGTGGGCAGCCACGGGGTTGCTGACGGCGCGCCAGGCCGCGGTCAGGCGCGTGCCCACGTGGGGATGCGGTGGTCAATTGACGACGCGCACGGAGTACACGGCCACAGCCTTCTCCAAGCCGCTGATGATGATTTTCCGAGCCGTGTATCGGCCGACGCGCGCAGTCGAAGCACTGACCGAGATCTCGCCGTACTTTCCACACGAGGTGCGTTACCGCTCGGAGATCGAGCCGACGTTCGAGCGGCACGTCTACGGCCCCGTCATTCGGGCAGTGCTGCGCGTCGCCACGGGCATGAGAGTCGTGCAGGCGGGGAGCCTCCACGCGTATCTCGCCTATGTCATCGCGCTGGTCGTCAGCCTGGTGCTCTTCGTGTGGTGGACACGTTGAACATGGACGGATTCGTCGCGGTGGGTGCGCCGTTGGCGCTCGCCATTCGTCTGACGAGCGTCGTGGCGACACTGATGCTGGGTCGTCACGCGCGCGTCTGCCGGTGGGCGGCGCTCGGCGCCTCCATCGTGGCATCGGTGATGACGGCCGGGGTCGCCGCGTACGTCATCGCGTCGGGTACTGCGATCGATGGCGCGTTCTTCCGCCACGCGGCGTCCGCAACCGTGCTCGGGTACTCGGTGACCCCGTTGTCGGCGTGGTTTCTCATGGTGTTGGGTCTCATCGCTGGGCCCGTCGCGCTCTACAGTACGGGCTACTTCGCCCACGCCGTCGCTCGGCCTCGCACGGCCGCCGTCGGCGCCGCGTTCACTGCGATGGTCGGCGGACTCGAGGTCGTGTTCATCGCCGATGGCGTCATCGCGTTCCTCTGCGGTTGGGAAGTGATGACCCTGGCAACGGCGGCTCTCGTCGCGACGGAACACGAGTCGCGCCCGAGCCGCCGCGCAGCGTATCTCTTCCTCGTGATGTCGCACGTCGGAACAGGCTGTCTCATCGCCGGGTTCCTGATCCTGGCGTCTGCGGCCGGCTCGCTGTCGTTCGCGGCGATGTTGTCCGGACATGTCGTGGCCGGGCCGATGCGGCATGGGCTGTTTGCGCTGTTCTTCATCGGGTTTGGTGTGAAGGCCGGCCTGATCCCTTTTCACGTGTGGCTCCCCGAAGCCCACCCGGCGGCACCCAGCAGCGTGTCCGCCTTCATGTCGGCGGTGCTCATCACGGCGGGTATCTACGGTCTCTTCAGGGTGTGCGCGTTCGGTCTCGGCACGCCGGATATGAACTGGGCGCTCGTGTTCATGTCGGTCGGGACACTGTCCGCCATTCTCGGCGTGTTGTATGCGCTGACTCAGACCGACATCAAGCGCCTGCTGGCGTACAGCACCATTGAGAACTCCGGAATTGTTTCGTTGGGGCTGGGAGCGGCGATGATGGCACTCGCTCACGGTCGCAGCACGCTCGCGACCGTAGCCGTCGCGGCCAGCCTGATGCACGTGCTGAATCACGCGATCTTCAAGGGGCTCCTGTTCCTCGGCGCAGGCAGCGTCGTGATGGCGACGGGTACCCGACACATCGAGCAGTTCGGAGGCCTGATGCGTCGCATGCCGTGGACGGGCCTGTGCTTCCTGGTCGGTGCACTGGCGATTTCGGGTCTCCCCTTCCTGAACGGTTTCCCAAGCGAGTGGCTCACCTTCCAGGCGCTGTTGCTGGGATTTTCCTCCACGCCAGGCATGATCCGCCTGAACTTCCCGCTGGCGGCAGCCTTGCTGGCATTGACGAGCGCCCTGGCAGCCGCATGCTTCGTGCGGGCATTCGGCATCAGCTTTCTCGCCTTGCCGCGCAGTCAGGCGGCATCGGGGGCGCATGAGTCGCCAGCTCTGATGCTTGTGCCACTGGGCTATCTTGCGGCGCTATGCCTCGGCCTCGGGCTGTTTCCTGGCGTCGTGCTCCGCGCACTCGAAGGGGTGACGGCGTCGCTGCCCGGACTGCAGCCACCAGCAGCCATGGTGTGGGGTGGGCTCGGCATGTCATCAGACCTCACGTCGTTCGATCATGTCGTGCCGGCAATGTTTGGGCTGGCGCTTCTTGGCGGATTGATCGTGTCTACGGCACTCACCGCACGACGTGGGCTGGCCGTGAGACAGGCGCCCACATGGGGATGCGGCGGTGTGCTGACATCGCGCAGTGAGTACACGGCAACGGCATTCTCGAAACCACTGCTGATGATTTTTGGGGCTGTGTACCGACCCACTCGACAGGTCGATGCCGTGGCGGAGGTCTCGCCATACTTCGTGGACGAGGTTCGTTACCGCACGGAGATCGAACCGACGTTCGAGCGGTATCTCTACGGACCGTTGCTGCGCGGGGTTATCCGGATGGCGAGGGGGATGAAGGTGCTGCAGGCCGGCAGCCTCCACGCGTACCTGGCCTATGTGCTCGTACTCGCGGTCATTCTGCTGATGTGGCTGGGAGGAACGACATGACGCCGATGCAAGACGCCCTTCTGGCCGCCGGCGCGGCGCTGCTGCAAGCGGGCGGCCTCCTCGCCGTCGCTCCGCTTCTGAAGACCGGGATCAAGAAGATGAAAGCCCGGCTTCAGAACCGTCAGGGGCCGCCTCTCCTGCAGGGGTACTACGACCTAGCGAAGCTATTGCGGAAGGAGCCGGTGCGATCCGACGTGGCGTCGTGGATCTATGTTGCCGGTCCGCGTATGTACTTTGCCGCAGCCCTGGCCGCCACCACGCTCGTGCCCGTGGTGTTTGCGGCCGCGCCGCTCGAAGCGGCTGGTGGAATTCTGTTGCTGGTGGGGACCCTGGCGCTGGGTCGCTTCGCCCTCGCTACCGCCGCGTTGGACACCGGTAGTCCATTCGGCGGCATGGGCGCCAGCCGCGACATGACCATCGCCGCGCTCGCCGAGCCGGCCCTCATGCTGGGACTGTTTGCGTCCGCCCTTGCCGTCGGCTCCATGAACCTCGGCGTGCTGGTCAGAACGCTCGTGCAGGAGGGGGTCACCCTGCATCCGGCCGACACTCTCGCCTTTGCCGGCCTCTTCATGATCGTCATCGCCGAAACGGGTCGCATTCCTGTGGACAACCCCGCTACCCACCTCGAGCTGACGATGATCCATGAAGCGATGGTCCTTGAGTATGCCGGCCCGGACCTTGCCCTGGTCGAATGGGCTTCTGCCGTCAAAGAGCTCTTGTATCTCACCTTACTAGTGGATCTCTTCATGCCGGTAGGAATCGCGACCAGCGCCGCGCCGGTGGCCGTGCTGGTCGCCATCGTCGCGTGGGTCGGCAAAGTGTTCGTGCTGGCGATCGCGGTGACAGTCGTGGAGAGCACGAATGCGAAGCTGCGTTTGTTCCGGGTCCCGGAACTGGTGTCGATTTCGCTGGGTCTCGGGTTTCTGGCGCTCGCGATCCGGTTCCTCTGAGGTCCTTTGCTCATGACCGCAAATGTGCTGATTCTCTCCGCCGCCGGGATGCTGGTGAGCGCGTACCTCATGGTGGGTCAGAAGGCGCTGTTCACGACGATCCGCCTGTACGGCCTGCAGTCGCTACTCTTGGCCATCGTGGCCACGACGATTGCGATCTCCGAGTCGCGTCCAGAGTTGTTCGTCACGGCCGCGCTAACCGTCGTGCTCAAAACCATCCTGATCCCCTGGTTCCTCATGCGGACGGTGGACCGCATCGGGATTCACCGTGAGATCGAGCCATTTCTGAACGTCCCTGTCTCTCTGCTGATCTGTCTCGGCCTGACCGTGGTCGGGTACCGAGTCAGTACGGGCTTCGAGGAGGGTGCTCAGCAAGTCACCCACCATCTCATCGGCGTTGCGCTGTCGCTGCTCCTGATCGGGCTGTTCCTGATGGTGACGCGCAAGAAGGCCATTACGCAGATCCTGGCTTTACTGACCGTCGAGAACGCCGTCTTCCTGGTGGCGGTGGGTGTGACCACGGGCATGCCGCTCATCGTGGAATTGGGGATCGCGTTCGATGTCATGCTCGCCGTCCTCGTCCTCGGCATTCTTGTCCAGCGTATCGTCGGCCGTTTCGAATCGATGGACGTCAGCCGGCTCTCAAACTTGAAAGGATAGGAGTGAACCTGCTGCTTTGGACATTGGTCGTGCCGTTGCTGACTGCCGCGATCGGCGGTCTGGGCGGCCCGCGGCCTTTCAAGGAAGCCACCATGGCCGGCGGCTTGGCATTGACGTTCGTGTTGTGTCTTGCCACGGCGAACCAGTTCCTTGGAGGCGGAACCCCGGCCGCATTTGCTGACGCCTTGCGTGTTGACGGGTTGTCGGCGCTTGTCCTCGTGCTGTGCGGATTTGTCGGCCTCCTGTCAGGGGTCTACGGCATCGGGTATCTGCGCCGCAACGAGGCGCGCGGACTGGTCACGGCACGGATGCGCCGTGAGTTCTACGGCCTGATTCCGGCGTACGTGTTCGCGATGCTCCTCGTCTCGGTGTCCAACAGTCTCGGTATCATGTGGATCGCGGTCGAGTTGACCACGCTGGCGTCGGTGTTCCTCATTACGTTTCACGATCGTGACACCTCGCTCGAGGCTGCCTGGAAGTTCCTGGTGCTGGGCAGCCTTGGCCTCGCCTTTGCGCTGCTTGGGACCGTGCTCATGTTCGCGTCCGGGCAAGGTTCGCTCGGC
>JBFWPD010000191.1:0-7254 GCA_050250175.1 Vicinamibacterales bacterium | reverse complement strand
GCCTTCGGAGCGCAGGGAGTGACCGCTCATGCGAAGAACGCATGCGGCTGTTGTCTTCGCTTCCTGCTCCGCGGCGAGCGCCGTCAATCCGGCAACCGGCCAGCGCGAGTTCTCGCTGATGAGCGAAGCGCAGGAGATTGCCGCCGGCCAGGAGATGGATCCACAGATTGCGGCCGAGATGGGCGTCTACGACGACCCAGAGCTCCAGCGATATGTTTCCACCGTTGGCAGTCGCCTGGCAGCTGCATCCGAGCGACCGAACCTGCCGTGGAAGTTCACCGTGGTCGATTCCCCGGCGATCAATGCCTTCGCGCTGCCCGGAGGATTCATCTATCTCACGCGCGGCATCATGCCGTTTCTGGCAGACGAGGCTGAACTTGCCGGTGTTCTGGGTCACGAGATTGGCCACGTCACGGCGCGCCACTCGGCGCAGCAGTATTCGAGAGCGACCGGTGCGCAGCTGGGCCTGCTTCTCGGCGGGATTTTCGTCCCCGCCGTCCAGCAGTTCGGCGGTCTGGCTCAAACAGGCCTCGGCCTTCTCTTTCTCAAATACGGACGCGACGATGAACTGCAGGCCGACGCGCTGGGTACGAGATACACCGCTCGCAACAACTGGAATCCAGCCGGCGTCGCGGGCATGCTGAGCACGCTCGATCGCATCGGCGACGCGAGCGAGGATCGCCAGGGCGTCCCGAACTGGCTGGCCACGCACCCTCCGCCGGAGGATCGCGTGGAACGGGTGCAGGCGGCAATCGAAGCCGCGCGGGCGGAGTTTCCCAACGCACAATCACAGGAGCGTGACGCGTTTCTCCGCCGGATCGACGGACTGGTCTACGGGGACAATCCCGAGCAGGGAATCATGAGGGGACGCGAGTTCCTGCACACTGGTCTCCGCTTCGCGATGGACTTTCCGCAGAGCTGGCCGGTGATGAATGGACCGACCCAGGTGGTCTCCAAGCAGCCGGAAGTCAACGCGTTCCTGATTCTTCAGCTCGTGGACAAGCCAGTGGGCCGGGACATCAGGTCGATTGCACTGAACGCGATGGAAGGCGCGGGGTTCATGGCGCTGAACGGGGACCGGGCGTCAGTCAATGGTCTCTCGGCATTCATTGGGACTTACCAGGGCGTGATTCAAGACCTGGGCGACGTCAGGGTGAGGGCCGTGCACCTGGAACACCGCGATCGGATCTTCATGATCGCTGGCCTCGCGCCAGTGCAGATATTCGGACGCGCTGAGGAACAGCTGACCAGGAGCGTGCGATCGTTCCGTGCGATGTCGGCGTCCGAAGCGGAGTCGATTCGTCCCAATCGCATCGACTTCTACACCGTCAGGTCCGGCGACACCTGGGAGGCCATCGTCGAGCGGAACGCCAATGGCGCCATCCGGCCTGCGACGCTCGCTGTGATGAACGGATTCAGCGCAAGCCAGCCTCCACCCGCGGGGCAGCGCATCAAGATCGTCGTCGGAGGATGAAGCGAATCCGCCCGGTTTCGATCGTCCGGTGGGTTCTGGGCGCCGGGGCGGCCGCCTTCGCGTGCGCAGCATATGCCTACCTCTCGACGCCAGACGTACGCCAGCTCGCATCGACGAACCCGGACGTGACGGCCTTCATGCGGCTGCGAGCGCTCGAGGCGCGGGACGAAGGACGTGAGCCGCGCCGGGTTCAGGAGTGGGTGTCGTACGATCGCATCTCACCTCACTTGAAGCGTGCCGTGACCGTGAGCGAGGACGCAGCGTTCTGGCAGCACGAGGGTGTCGACTACTTCGAGCTGCGCGCGTCCCTCGAGCGGAACTGGAGTGAAGGTCGAGTCGTGCGAGGCGCCAGCACCATCACCCAGCAACTGGCAAAGAACCTGTATCTCTCCGAGTCGCGGACGCCGATGCGCAAGTTTCGAGAGCTCCTCATCGCACGGCGCCTCGAGGCCGAGCTTTCGAAGGCACGTATCTTCGAGATCTATTTGAACGTGATCGAGTGGGGCGACGGCATCTACGGTATCGAGGCCGCAGCGCGGACGTACTTCAGGAAGCCGGCGTCAGCGCTGTCTCCAAGCGAAGCTGCCCTGCTGGCGGGCGCCATCATCAATCCCCGTGCGCTCACTCCGCAGAAGCCGACCGCGCGACTTCTGGCGCGGCAGAAGCTGATCCTCCGTCGCATGGGCGGAGGAGCAGCACCAGCCCAGCGTGTCGTCGCAGCGTCCGAGGATGAGCCGGATGAGCATGCACACTGAGTCACCGCGACACGGCCGGACGCCGGAGATTGCCCAGCTTGACACTCGACGATCGGTCGCATACATTCGCGGGCCAATCGTTCCTCATTTCAAGGCATCGAACCGTTTCATGCCCAGTTTCGGGGCACTGCTCTGCTGCGCTCACGCACCGACCCTCAGGCGTTCCCACCGCCCGTCTACCGACGGACGCGCATGATCAACTACACCGAACAACTCACCCGTTTGATGCGGGACGTCGTGACGCGCGTACCAGCGTTGTCGTTCATCGATCTCGCGGACGTGCTGGTCTTCGCCAGGGCCGGCAGGTCGAATGCAGAGGGCGCGTTCGCAACCTGTCACTGCCTGTCCCTGCCGCCGAGCGAGCCCGGCTACTACTTCTGGAGAGACCGCAGCACTGGACAGATCACCCGGCGATCCGAGTGGTTTGTCATGAAGTCGCCAGTCGTCACGATTGACAACCACGACATCAAGTATCTGATCTCGTTCTCGCTGCCGCGATTCTGCGATCAGCGGCTCGATCGCAGCCGCAAGGAGCGCTTCTACCGCCGTGCCGGCGACTCGTGGATTGCGAAGCTCGACACTGTGGTGCACGAGTTCTATCACATCGATCCCGAGCAGAACGGCATCCGCCGGCTGTCGCGCGAAGACGGGACGTACCTGGCGCATTGCCACAGCCCGCGCTTCTTCGAGCAGGTGGCTGATATGGTCACGACTTATCTGGACAGTCAACCCGATCCTGAGACCTACGAGTTCCTTCGCCACGACTTCGACACACTCGAGGCTCGCTACGGACGTGTCGTGGGGACGAGCTTCCGTACGTTTCCGTCATTTCCGCAGCGCTTCATCGAACCGCTGGTCAGTCAGCCGGACTTCGACGCGTCTCTCGCCGGCGTGGAAATCGAGCCTCTGCGCTCGGGTCAACAGCCGACCCACTACACACAGAACGACCTGCACGTGCGGCACTTCATGAGGGATACGTCGCGACGGCTGGGTGGACAGGAGCGAGCGGCGTAACGTCGCTCCGACCGGGGGCGACTATTCGATGCGCCTGGCGCCGATGAAGCGTTCAGCCCAGTAGCCGCTGCTCAGCCTCTCCACACGCACGACGCCCCTCGAGCTGGGGGCGTGCACGAACTCATCGTCGCCAAGCGCGATCGCCACGTGCGATGCCCCGGGGGCCGTTGTCGAGAAGAAGAGGAGATCGCCTGGCCGGATGTCTCGCCGGCGAATGGATCGTCCTTCCCTGTATTGCTCGTGAACTTCGCGGGGCAGCGTCACGCCATGCCGTGCGAAGACGTACTGCGTGAACCCGCTGCAATCGAAGCCGTTCGGATCCGAGCCACCCCATCGATAGCGGATCCCTTGCAGGTCCAGCGCCGTACTCACAAGCGCGAGGACGCCCGTGACTCCTGACCCGGATGTCCCAGGGATTCGGCCCGGAAGAGAGGGAGCAGACACCGTAGTGCCGGGCGGAACGGCGACGCCTGAGCCGGGCACTGGAAACGGCCGGGGTGAGCCGCCGCCCGCGCTCGCACATCCACCTGCCCAGAGGCACGCGATGACGATCCAGAGAACCCCCTGGCTCCAGACTCCTTCCGATTCGGTCGTCGCTGTATCCATCTGTCCCTAACGTATCGGCCGCGCAACGAGGCGCGGCCAGCGCCGCTAAGCGCCGTGATACGAGTCGTTTACGCCGTCAGCTTCTTGACACCTCTGCGGTCGTCGGGCACAATCGAATCCACCCCGGCCAGCGGGGACGATCGGTCATGGAGCAGACGCTTCTCCTCAACGCGTCCTACGAGCCCCTCAAGATTGTCCATTGGCAGAAGGCGGTAACGCTTTGGTGCCAGGGCAAAGTCGAGGTCATCTCGGTGTACGACCGGGAGATCAGAGCTGTTTCGGTCAGCTTCAAGCTTCCTTCCGTCATTCGACTGCTTCGCTACATCAAGATCAAGCGCCGATTCGACTACGTTCCGTTCTCACGCGCGAATATCTATGCGAGGGACGATCATCGGTGTCAGTACTGCGGCGACCTCTTTTCGACGAGCGAGCTGACGTTCGACCACGTCGTGCCGGTTGCGCACGGCGGGCGCAAGGACTGGGAGAACATCGTTACGTGCTGCGTGTCCTGCAATCGTCGGAAGGGCGGGCGGACTCCAGGAGAGGCGGGCATGCACCTCCTGAGGCCACCGAAACGCCCCGAATCGGCGCCGGCCATTCGCATCACCGTCGGTCTTCGGAACGCTCCGGACAGCTGGCGCGACTACCTCTACTGGAACGTCGAGCTGGACGAAGCGTAAGCTCGCGAGGGTCCTGCCGACTCCGCTGTGCTCGGTGGAGGCGCTGGCGTTAGGTCGGTTCGGCGAACAGACGCGCCCATGACCACAGTCGCCCACGTAGCCGACGTCCGACCTCACCGGGCCATTGAGCGGGGCCGCATCGATCTCGTCGGCACCGGCTTCGCCGTGAAACCGCCGGGGCCGCCGGCCGTCTGGATTGGGGAGAGACGCGCGCGGGTCGCCTACGCATCGCCAACCAGGCTCTCAGTACAGATACCAGCCGGCATCACGGACGGCGGCCGCACGCCAGTTCGTGTCGACGACATTCCAGAGATGCTCAGCGTCGAGATTGCAGCGCCGCTGGCGACTGGGCTCCACCAGGTCGATAGTCCAGTCTTCGATCATCAGGGAAATCTGTTCGTCACCTATAGCGGCACTCGAGGGGAGCAGGTACCCGTCTCTATTTTTCGTGTGCGTCCAGACGGAACGCGAGAGACCTATTCGTCAGGCGTGGTCAACCCCACCTCGATGGCCATCGGTCCGGACGGTCATCTCTATGTTTCGAGCCGGTTCGAAGGCGCTGTCTATCGGCTGGACGACGACGGCACGGCTGAACTCTTTGCGTCGGATCTGGGTGTCGCGTGCGGGTTGGCGTTCTCGCGCGATGGCACCCTCTACGCCGGCGATCGGTCCGGGACCGTCTTCAAGGTCGAGGCCGACGGCCGTGCCGTCCCGTACGCCTCGCTGCCCGCGAGTGTCGCGGCGTTCCATCTGGCGCTTCGCGACGACGGCACGCTGTTCGTAACGGCGCCCACACTCTCGTCATACGACACGCTGTATGAGGTCGCACCGGGCGGTACGGTGCGTGTGCGACCCGAGCGTTTTGGACGTCCCCAGGGGATGGCCTTCGATGCGAGCGGTGCCCTTCTCGTTGTCGAGGCACTCGCCGGGATGAGCGGGGTCTATCGGCTCGGAGGCGCGGGCACGCCTGAGTTGGTGCTCTCGGGGCCCGGGCTGGTAGGGGTCGCATTCGACCCGCGCGGCGGTCTGGTCGTCTGCACGAACGACACGGCGTATCGACTCCCTCCGGGCGCCTGAGCTTCAGCCGGGGCGCGTGATAACATCGAAGTTTCGCCATTCCGGCGATGATCGCGACGGAGCATCATGCCGCACGGCTGGATCGCGGTGCGTGGCGCCCGCGTTCACAACCTCAAGAATATCGACGTCGATATTCCGAGACGGTCCCTTGCCGTCATTACGGGACTCTCGGGATCTGGTAAGTCGTCGCTCGCCTTCGACACGATCTACGCCGAAGGACAGCGCCGCTACGTCGAGTCGCTGTCTGCCTACGCGCGCCAGTTTCTCGAACAGATGGAGAAGCCGGACGTCGATCTGATCGACGGACTGTCCCCGGCCATTTCCATCGAACAGAAAACAACAGCATCCAATCCCCGGTCGACGGTCGGCACCGTCACGGAGATCTACGACTACGTGCGGCTGCTGTTTGCCAGCATCGGCGTCCCGCACTGTCCGAACTGCGGCAGGGAGATTTCCAGCCAGTCTCTCGAGCGCATCCTCGACATGGTGCTGCTCTATCCGCAGGACACGCGCATCAACGTGATGGCGCCGATCGTGAGGGGCCGGAAGGGAGAGTTCAAGAAGGAACTGGCGGCGCTGCGCGCCCGGGGCTATACGAAGGTTCGGATCGACGGCCAGTTCCGTTCCTTTGACGACGACATCAAGCTCGATCGACGGCGCAATCACAGCATCGATGTGGTCGTCGATCGTCTGATCGTGCGCAGCGGCATTGAGCGACGGCTGTCAGACGCGATCGAGATCGCGCTGGGACTCGCCGACGACATCGTCGTGATCAACACCTATGAAGGGGGGGACCGCCTGTTCTCGCGGCGGCTGGCCTGCGTCAACTGTGGACTGAGCGTGCCGGAGATGTCACCGCGCGCGTTCTCCTTCAATTCCCCTCATGGCGCGTGTCCAGCGTGCCAGGGGCTTGGTGCTACCGTCGACTTCGATCCCCACCGGATCGTTCCAGACGACAGCCGTACGCTCGCTGATGGCGCGATCGCCCCTTGGGCACGCGGCGATCGCCGCATGGTGCGCGAGACCCTCCAGGCGCTCAGTCGAGAGTTCGGAATCGACCTGAATACCCCGTTCGCCAGGCTGTCACGAAAACACCGCGACGTGCTGCTGCTCGGCAGCGGAAAGTTCGAAGGCGTCATCCCCAACCTCCGCCGTCGCTACGACGACGGCAGCTGGGCCGAACAGGCCGACCTCGAGCCCTACCGTTCGCTGCGCGCATGCAGCGCGTGCGGAGGCGAACGCCTGAAGCCCGAGAGCCTCGCGGTCAGAGTCAAGGGCCGCTCAATTGCCGACTACGTGAACCTTCCTGTGACAGAGGCGCTCTCGACGTTCGAAGCCCTTCAGTTCACCGATCGCGAGGCTCTCGTCGCCGACCGCATTCTTCGGGAGATTCGGGACAGGCTGCGCTTTCTTCATGACGTGGGTGTGGGATACCTGACCCTCGGACGCAGTGCCGCGACGCTGTCCGGTGGGGAAGGCCAGCGGATTCGACTCGCCACCCAGATTGGCGCAAACCTGACAGGCGTCCTGTACGTGCTCGACGAACCGTCGATTGGCCTTCACCAGCGGGTCAACCGGAAGCTGCTTGCGACGCTGGCACGTCTGCGCGATCTGGGGAACACCGTCGTCGTCGTCGAACACGACGAGG
>JBFWPD010000190.1:0-7261 GCA_050250175.1 Vicinamibacterales bacterium | reverse complement strand
ATCTTCCTTGAGCCACCATACGGTCCTCAGCGCGGAGCGAGCCGTCGGCTCGCTCACGATGATGTATGCGAAGTTCGGCCACGCATGGTCCAGTTCGAACTGCGACGGCCGCGCCGGATGATCCGGATGCGAGTGGTAGAAACCGAGCAATTCTCCACCGAGCTCGCTCGCTTTCCGCTCCGCCAGCATGTAATCCATCGGACGCACGAGGAATCGACGGCGCGGTCCCTCTTCCGTCGTGTTCGGCAGCGGCACGGCGTGCGTGACCTTGTGTCCCTTCCCCACGAGCGCACCACAGCACTCGTGCGGGTACGTATCCTCGCCGTGGGCGCGAATCGTTCGCGCCACGCCAGCAGCCAACTCTGTCGCCTCAGGCATCGGGTGCGTTCCAGAAAGATTCACTCAGGTACTTTTCAGCGCCGTCCGGAAATACCGTGACGACGACGCCTTCCTTGATCCGTTTGGCGACATCGAGCGCGGCCGCGAGCGCCGCGCCGGACGAAATTCCGACGAGCAGTCCCTGCTCGCGAGCCAACCGGCGGACCATCGAGTGTGCCGTTTCGGTCGACACCCGGAGGTCCTCGTCTGCAAGCGTTGGATCGTAGATCTTCGGCACCATCGCCGTCTCCATGTGCTTGAGTCCCTCGAGCCCATGGAACGGAGAGTCCGGCTGAAAGGAACTGAGCCTGATGGAGGGATTGAAGGCCTTCAGCGCCCGGCCGGTTCCGACGAACGTGCCGCTCGTTCCCAGCCCTGCGACGAAGTGCGTCACCAGGCCGCTCGTCTGCTCGATGATTTCCGGTCCCGTCGTCTCGAAGTGCGCGCGCCAGTTGGCGTCGTTGCTGTACTGATCGGGATAGAAATACCTGCCGGGATGCTCGGCGACGAGCCTCCGGACCTCGCGGATGGCGCCGTCGGTTCCTTCGAGCGGACTCGTCAGCACCAGCTCGGCGCCGAACGCCTTCAGAATCAGCTTGCGCTCAGGGCTGGCGTTCTCCGGCAGGAACAGCCTGACCTTGTAGCCGCGTGCAGCGCCGATCATCGCATAGGCAATCCCGGTGTTTCCCGAGGTCGCATCGACAATGATGCGGTCAGGCGTGAGGGCGCCCGTTGCTTCGCCTTCCAGAATCATGCGGGACGCCGCCCGATCCTTGACCGAGCCGCCCGGATTCTGCCACTCAGCCTTGGCGTAGAGCTCGACCCTCGAGGCCTCCTGCTCGAAAGCCCGCAGTCGGACCAGGGGGGTGCCGCCAATCAGATCGAGGATGGACGAAGCGATGCGACTCGGCTGAAGCGTAGACACGGGCCCAGGGCTGGATGTCATGGTCGGATGTGCGACCGACAAAGTCGGAATTATAACCCGTCCTGCTGGAGCGACTGCCAGAGGTACCAGCAAGCCACCGACCGGTAGGGCTTCCAGGGCTCGCCAATGGCCAGAATCCTCTTCGCGTCAGGGCGCTTCCTTAAGCGATAGACGCGCTGAATCGCGGTTGCGATTCCCAGGTCGGCCACCGGAAGCACGTCCGGCCGATTCAGTCTGAACATCAGATACATTTCGGCTGACCAGCGGCCGAGTCCCTTGACCGACGTGATCTGCGCGATCACCTCCTCGTCGGGAAGGCTGGACACGGCCTCGAGCTGCAGGCGGCCGTCAGCGATGTGAGCGCACAAGTCCCTGAGATAGCTCACTTTCGGCCGGCTGAACCCCACCCCACGGATCGTGTCGTCGTCTATCCGGTCGATGGCGGCGGCGTTCGGGATCCTCTTCTCGGGAAAGAGCGCGAGGAACCGACCGAAGATTGTCGCGGCCGCCTTGCCCGACAACTGCTGGTTCGCGATGGCCACGACGAGCGACGTCAGGTGGTCGGTGTGCTGACTGCGGGAGAGGCCGCACGGACCAATCCGCTTGATTACGGCACCGAGCACCGGATCGCGGCGCATCAGGTGACGACGGGCGCTGGCGTAGTCGGGAGCGGACAAGACGGGCTTCGGGCTACTGGCTTCAGGCTACTGGATCGCGACCGTAATCGTCACCAGCGCCCGGATCTCGATCTCCCCCGCTGCCACGGGTGTCTGGACCTGCATGTCGGCAGCCTCCCGCGCAAACGACATCATCGGCATCGGTGGCATGGGCGGCTGAAAGGCATCCTCGATCCTGAGAATCGCACCGAGAGTGCGACCGGCGCCTGTCGCAGCAGCCTCCGCGCGCGCGCGGGCGTCGACGACAGCAAGACGGAGCGCCTCGAGCTCGGCGGTCGCGCGGTCCTGCAGGTCGAAGCTCACCCCGGAGATTGTCGTGGCGCCCGCCTGCACCACGAGGTCGAGAATCTCGCCAGTCCGTTCCACGGCGTCGAGTCGGACTTCCACACCGTTGGTCGCGAGATAGTCACGAAGAGTCTGACGTCCATCCACATAGTCGATCTGCCGCTCGATCGAATATCCCGTGGTTCGCAGGGCCTCGTCGGCGACGCCGGCCTTCCGAAGCGCAGCCTGCACCGCAGCCATCGCCTCGGCGTTCTGACGTTGCGCCGCGCGTGGATCCTTGTTGCGCGATTCGACGGACGCGGTCACGAAGACGCGATCCGGCGCTCGCCGCACCACGGCTTGACCGCGGGTCACGATGGAGGGGACATCAGGTGCAGCGACCTGTGCGCTGGCTGTGGGCGCGAATGACGAGAGCGCTGCACAGACAACCGCCATCGCCATGCCTCGACGCGAGTGAAGATCGGCCTTCATGGGTGCGCTCCTCCGACGCTGACAGACGCTGCCGAGTATAGTACTCGCATGGCGACGCCCCTCGAGGGGATTACGGTTGTCGATCTCACGCGCGTGCTCTCGGGTCCGTACTGCACCATGCTCCTCGCCGACCTTGGCGCGCGCGTGATCAAGGTCGAGCAGCCCGGCAAGGGCGACGACACGCGGGCGTGGGGGCCGCCATTTCTCTCGGGCGAGAGCGCGTATTTCCTCAGCATCAACAGGAACAAGGAAAGCATCACGCTCGACTTCAAGAAGCCCGACGGGCGCGCGCTCCTGGATGAGCTGATTGCCCGCGCCGACGTCCTGGTGGAGAACTTCAGGCCCGGCACACTCGACAAGATCGAACTCGACTACGCGTCCATGTCCGGCCGTCACCCTCGTCTCGTCTACTGCTCCATCTCGGGCTTCGGGCAGACCGGACCACGACGAAGCGAAGCCGGCTACGACGCCGTCATGCAGGGTGAAGGCGGGCTCATGAGCATCACCGGGCCGGCCGACGGACCGCCGATCCGCCTCGGTGTCGCCATCGCCGACATCGTCACCGGGATGTTCGCGGCGCAGGGCGTCACGACGGCGCTGTTCGCCCGCGAGCGCACGGGCCGCGGACAGCTCGTAGACATCGCGATGCTCGATTCCGTCGCGGCGCTCCTCACGTATCAGGCGGGCATCTACTTCGCGACCGGGTCAGCGCCGGGCCGCCTCGGCAATCGACACCCCACGATCGTGCCCTACGAGACATTTCGAGCAAGCGACGGCGACTTCGTGCTGGCCATAGGCAACGACGATCAATGGAAGCGCTTCTGTACCGTGGCCGAATTCGCGAGTGACGAGCGGTTTGCCACCAACCGGCAGCGCGTCACAACGTACGCAGACCTCAAGCCATTGCTCGACCAGTGCCTCGGCCGGAAGACGCGAGCCGAGTGGATCGCGGCTCTCACGGCCGTGGGAGTGCCCTGCGGATCCGTGCGGGATCTCGGTGAGGTCTTTGCCGATCCGCAGGTCATTGCGCGAGAGATGAGCGTCGAGCTCGAACATGCCGGCATCGGGCCCATGCGCGTCGTGGGTTCGCCCTTGAAGCTGTCCGAGACGCCAACGGCCGTCAGGACCGCGCCTCCGGTCCTTGGAGCGCACACGGACGCAGTGCTGACGCGCGATCTGGGTCTCAGCCCGGACAGGGTGCGCACGCTGCGCGGCGAGGGAGTCGTCTGATGGAATCGTCCGAAGTCAGACGCCATCTCCGGGAGCTGCTGGAACGAGCGAAGCGTGCCGCCGCGGAGAAGCGTGCCAATGCCGACCTCGCCAACCGCGACTTCCCGACCTTTCTCGAGAAAGTCGCGACGCCGCTCTTCCGGCAGACCGCCTCGGTGCTGAAGTCGGAAGGGTTCGCCTTCACCGTCTTCACGCCTGGAGGCAGTCTCAAGCTCGCGGCAGATCGCAACCCGCAGGACTTCATCGAGCTCAGACTCGACACGAGCGGCGACGAACCCGTGGTCCTGGGACACATCAGCCGCGCGTACGGACGGCGCATCCTCGAGTCGGAGCGTCCCGTGGCGCGTGGCCCCGTCCGCGAGATCACTGAAACACAGGTGATGGCGTTTCTGACAGAGGCGCTTCAGCCGTTCGTGGAACGACACTAGCTATTGAAGATTGAAGAGTGAAGATTGAAGATTGGAGTTGGAGTCACGCTGCGACGGCGTCCTTGCCGCTCGCGGACTTCGACACGCCTTTGACAGCACCGCCAATCTTCAATCTGCACTCTTCACTCTTCAATCTTCAATCTCTACGCGGTGTTCCTGCCTCGTAGACTCTCACGAGCTCGACGAGCTTGTACCCGCGTGTCTGGTACGGCGGGATGATGCGCTCGGTCTTCAGGTACTGCAGCATGCCGTCGTCGGCGTAGTCAGGTTCTCCGATGTCGGCGATCGCAGTCAGTACGTGTTCGAGCTGCGACACGGTCATCAACGGGACCTCGATCTGCCTGGACCCAGGGAGGAAGCCCAGACGCGTGACCCTCTCGGTGCGAGCTTCCGTGGCAAACCGCACATAGACTTCGTTGCTGATGAAGTTGTAGTCGGCTTCCGAGCGCGTGGCGGGCGCATCCTCCACCTTGACGAGCGCCACGGCGTTCATTTCGCAGAGCCGATCGATCAGCAGCTGCGTGAACTTGCCCTCACCCGACCAGTTCGATGTGTCCAGTTCAGACATGAGAAGAGATTGAAGAGTGAAGAGTGAAGAGTGAAGATTGGAATCGGGCTGCCAATGACCCTACGCGGGCTGTCACGCCGTCGAGCCTGCTCCAGTCACCGTATTCATTTTGACCAACATTCTTCAATCTTAAATCTTCACTCTTCAATTTCTTCTGGCCCTGTGGATGGCCATGAGTCCGCCGAGCACGGGCAGATGTTCAGCCTCCTGGAATCCGCGGTCCGTCATCATCTTCGCGACCGCCCTGGCGCCCGGATAGTTGCGAATCGACGCGGGGATGTATCGGTAAGTGTCCGGGTCCCGGTGCAGAAGCCACCCCAGGACGCCGCCGCTCACCGTCAGATAGGTCAGATACACTGCCCGGACAACGCCGTTCGACGGACGATCGAAATCAAGGGACCAGAGGCGTCCGCCGGGCTTGAGCACTCTGATGATCTCGTCGATCGCGCCTTCGAGATCGGACACGTTGCGCAGGCCGTACCCGGTTGTCACGACGTCGAACGACGCGTCGCGGAACGGAAGCGCCTGCATGTCGCCGACGAGAAATCGCGGGCTGCGCGCCGGGGACGCGCGAAGCCTCGCGAGCTGGATCATCCGCAACGTCACGTCGAGTCCGACCACATCCGCCTGGCTGGCGTTCATCGCATAGGCAATGTCGCCCGTGCCCGTTGCCAGGTCCAGCACACGTTCACCGGCCGCCGGCGCGGCCTGCGTCACGAGACGCCTTTTCCAGGCGCGGTCGCGGCCATACGAGAGCACGACCGTCACGAGGTCGTAGCGGTCCGCAATCGTCGCGAAGAGCCTCCGCACGTACTGACCCTTGCCGTCCGGCGTCGCCAGTCGATCGCGCAGAGACTTCGTCACTGAAGCCGGATATTATCGCGGCATGTTGCCGTCGAGCACCGTCGAGAACTACCTGAAGGCAATCTACCAGGGCCAGATGCAGCTGACTGCCGGGGCTCGTCTGGTCCCCATGGGCCAGGTCGCTACGGCTCTCAACATCACGCCAGGCACTGCAACGACGATGGTGAAGGCCCTGGCCGAGTCGGGACTGGCCGAGTACGAACCCTACAGCGGCGTTCGGCTGACGCCGGCGGGCGAGACGCTGGCCGCGCTCGTGCTCCGACGCCACCGCCTGGTCGAACTGTTCCTCGTGCAGGTCATGGGCATGAGCTGGGCCGAGGTGCACGACGAGGCCGAGCAGCTGGAACACGTGGTGTCCGAGCGACTCATCGAGCGGATCGACGAGATGCTGGGCCACCCCACTCACGACCCACACGGCGATCCCATTCCGACGGCCGACGGGACGATCGAGCCTCGTCATCTCGAGAGTCTGCTCAGTTGCGGCATCGGCGTGCCGCTGCGCGTGACGCGCATCACCGATCAGGACGCGGCGTTTCTTCGATTCATCGAGGACAACGGCTTGAAACCGGGGCAGGCGATCGAGGTGGTTGCGCGCGACGCCGCGGCGGATGCCGTCAGGCTGCGCGGATCGAGCGGCGAACCGATCGTGATTGGGATGCGTGCGGCGTCGAAACTGCTCGTTGAAGCTGACGAGCCCTGATCAGCGCTCGCTACCGGGACTGATCCGTGGATCGCGATGATGGCGCGTCGGCAAGCACGCGGCGAACCTCCCGCAGGAGATCCTCGGGCAGGCATGGCTTGGTGATCCAGGCCTCACAGCCTGCACGCTTGGCGGCGTCGAGGAGCCAGCTGAGTGCGTGGCCGGTCAACGCGACAACCGGTATGTGGGCGGTGCGACTGTCCGCTTTCAACCTGCGGGTCACCTCCCAGCCGTCCATCAGAGGCAGCGCCAGATCCATGAGGATGATGTCGGGCAGCTGCTCCACCGCGCATCGCAAGGCTTCGAGCCCATTTGCGGCCTGGATGACGTCGAACCCCGAGTAGGTCAGATACTCGGCATACATCTCCCTGGCATCGTCGAAATCGTCGACGAGCAGAATCACGTGACGTCCCGATCGAGCCATCATGCCGCCGGCGAATGCCTCAGTTGGTTTCCCGGGTACCTGCATGGCACCCACCCGTCCTTGTTCCATCGACCGCCCCGCCAGAGGTTTCGATACCGTTGTTGAAAGCAACTGGTCTGGCGCTGCAGGCCAGCCAAAGTCTGAGCGAGCCTGCCGGCATCTGGAGCAATGCGGGTGCCACGCGGGATCACGAGTGGAGGGGCCGTCGTGCAGTGAAGCGGGACGACGCTGTAGCGAAGTAGCAGCAAAACGTTACAGCTGGCTCAGCAGTTGATCGGGCCGGTCGATCACTGACGCGCTGCCAAGATGTG
>JBFWPD010000189.1:0-7481 GCA_050250175.1 Vicinamibacterales bacterium | reverse complement strand
GCTGGACTCGCGCTGCAGAGTCACGAAGCGGTTCTGCCTTTCCAGTTTCTGCTCGTGTTCGTCGCCCGGCCGGAGGCGCCTGTCACACCGTGAGCTCGCCGGACGCATCAGTCAGAGCCGCTCTCACGATTGCCGGCAGCGATTCCGGCAGCGGCGCAGGAATTCAGGCCGACCTGAAGACATTCGCGGCGCTCGGCGTGTACGGCACGAGCGCCGTCACGGCAATCACCGCACAGAACACATTGGGCGTGACGGCGGTCAGTGTCCTCGAAGCGGACCTGGTCACCGCCCAGATCGAGGCCGTCGCCGGCGACATCGCCCTGCATGCCACCAAGATCGGAATGCTCGGCAACGCGGCGGTCGTCGAAGCCGTGGCGGCTGCGATCCGGAGTCTCGACCTTCCGCAGGTGGTGCTGGATCCGGTGATGGTGGCCAAGAGCGGCGACCTGCTGCTCGACGAAGCCGCGGTACAGGTGCTGCGCGCCGAGCTCCTGCCGTATGCGCTGGTCGTCACTCCGAACCTGCCGGAAGCCGCCGTCCTCTCGGGACGTGCCGTCGCGTCGCTGCAGGACGCACACGAGGCAGCCCGCGCCATCCATGCCTTGGGCGCACGAGCCGTGGTCATCAAGGGAGGGCACGGCACCGGCGATCCTCTGGTGGACCTGCTGTTCGACGGTGAGCAGTTCGTGGCTCTCGAGATGCCGAGGATCACGAGCCGCAACACGCATGGCACCGGATGCACTTTCGCTTCCGCGATCGCTGCTCACCTGGCCCTCGGCCACCAGCTGGCGGAAGCCGTGTCACTTGCGCAGCGGTACGTCGCAGGCGCAATCCGGCGTGGACTGAACGTCGGCCATGGGCACGGGCCGCTCAATCACTTCTGGAAGGACCAGGCACATCTGGAAATCTAGGAGTCTGCAAATCTGGAAATTGGGAGCGGGAGGTTTCGAGAGTCGAGAGCCGCGAATCGTCCTGGCCGACGAAGAAGTCAAATTTCCAGACCTGAAGATTCCCAAATTTCCAGATTCTTCCGGCTCGGTATACTGACGTCCGTGAGCATTCCTCTGCTGGCGATTGGTCCGGCGCCACTCGTCATCGAATCGCTCGTCGAAGCCGTAGGTGTTCGCGACAGCGATGGCGCGGTCACCCTGTTCGTCGGCGTGGTCCGCAATCACAACGCGGGACGCCGGGTGCTTCATCTGGAATACGAAGCGTACGACCCGCTTGCGATCAAGTCGTTCGAACGTATCGTCGCTGAAGCAGGAGAGCGATGGCCCGGCGTGCAGCTGGCGATTCATCACCGGACGGGACGACTCGAGATTGGCGAGGCCAGCGTGGTGATTGCAGCGGCTTCGCCGCGGCGGCCCGATGCGTTTGCCGTGAGCCGGTACGCCATCGAGCGCATCAAGCAGATCGCGCCGATATGGAAGCGGGAGTTCTTCGAGGGGGGCGACACCTGGATTGAGGGCGCCACCGCGGACCCCGACAATGAACAAGCGCGCGCCCAGGCGGAGCGTGCAGCATGCGCGTGACCGTCAGGCTGTTCGCCCGGCTCAAGGACCTCACCGGCATCGCCGAGATGAAAAGAGAAACGTCCGAGGGCGCGACGGTCGGCACAGTCTGGGGCGACCTGGTCTCGGAGTTTCCAGCCCTGGCCGAGTACGAGCGGTCGATCTCCTGCGCAGTGAACGAGGACTACGCGCGGATGACGAAGACCCTCTCCGAGGGCGACGAGGTGGCGTTTCTTCCACCCGTCTCAGGGGGAGGGCCTGAAGCACCAGCATCGGGCACCCACGGACCCAGAGCACCTGAAGGACCTCAAGGCATCAAGAAGCCACAGACGCGCATCGAGGCATCGTGTTCGAGAAACTGAATTCAATCGAGCGCCAGTACGAAGAGCTGGTGACGCGGCTCGGATCGCAGGAACTGCAGGGCAATCCACAGGAGTACCGCAAGCACGCGAAGGCGGTCTCCGACATGGAACCTCTGATCCGGTGCTTCCGCGACTACCAGACGGTCGTGCAGGAGATCGCACAGACCGAGGAACTGCTGAACCAGGGCGACGCCGACATGCGGGCGCTCGCGCAGGAAGAGCTCCGGACGCTGATCGCGAGACGCGATGAATTGAGCGACGAGCTCAAGATCCTGTTGATTCCCAAGGACCCGAACGACGAGAAGAACGTCATCCTCGAGATCCGTGCGGGAACCGGCGGCGACGAAGCGGGCCTGTTCGCCGGAGATCTCTTCCGGATGTACACGAGGTTCGTGGAACGACAGGGCTGGCGCATGGAAGTCATGTCGAGCAGCGACACCGAGGTCGGCGGCATCCGCGAAGTCATTGCGAACGTGGAAGGCAGGGGCGCCTACAGCAAGCTGAAGTTCGAGAGCGGGGTACATCGTGTTCAGCGCGTTCCCGCGACCGAGGCGAGCGGACGCATCCACACGTCCACAGCCACGGTCGCCGTCCTGCCCGAGGCAGAAGAAGTGGACATCCAGATCCACGAAAAGGACCTGCGAATCGACACGTTCTGCTCGAGCGGACCTGGCGGCCAGAGCGTGAACACGACCTACTCAGCCGTCCGCCTCACGCACATCCCGACCGGCATTGTCGTGTCACAGCAGGACGAGAAGTCGCAGATCAAGAACCGCGCGAAGGCAATGAAGGTACTGCGCGCACGTCTCTACGAAATGGAGATGCGCAAGCAGCAGGACGCCATCGCGAAGGATCGACGCAGCCAGGTGGGCACCGGCGACCGGTCAGAGAAGATCCGCACATACAACTTCCCGCAGAACCGCATCACCGATCACCGAATCAACTTCACGACGCATCGACTGACCGAGGTCCTCAACGGTGAGCTTGCCGAACTGCTCGACAACCTGATCACGAACGAACGATCCGAGAAGCTGAAGGATGCCACCGAGGCCTGACGCGTGCGATGACGCTGAGAGAGACCGTCGCAGCGGCACGCCACCGCCTGACCGATGCGGGTATCCCGCCGGATGAAGCGGCGCTCGACGCGAGGCTGCTCGCTCAACACCTCCTCGGATGGGATGCCGCGCGGTTCCATGCCGAAGCTGCCGGCCCGGCGCCGTTGTCCTTCGAGCAGGCCTACCCAGCCGCCGTCGCGAGACGCACAGCGCGAGAACCTCTTGCCTACATCGTCGGTGAGCGCGAGTTCTGGAACCTGACGTTCGAGGTATCGCGCGCGACACTCATCCCCCGGCCGGAGACGGAAACGCTCGTGGAAGCCGTCCTCGAGTTGTTCCCGGACCCTCAGCGGCCACTGAGCGCCGTCGATGTCGGTACGGGCACCGGGTGTCTCGCCGTTGCGATCGCCAGGGAGAGACCCGGGGCCTCTGTTCTCGCTACTGACACCTCACGCGAGGCCCTCGAGGTCGCCCGGCGAAACGCGGCGCGCCACGAGGTGAGCGATCGCGTCACGTTCGTCGAGGCCGACCTGCTCGGCGAGCGCAAGGCATTGCTGGACCTCATCGTCTCGAATCCGCCATACGTCCCCGAATGGGATCGCGTCGAGCTCCAGCCCGAAGTGCGGGACTACGAGCCCGCTGCCGCACTCTTCGGCGGTCCTGACGGGCTGGCGGTCATCAGAAGACTTGTGGCTGAGGCTCCGCGAAGACTGCGCGCGAACGGAGCGCTGGTCATTGAGATCGGGGCCGGACAGGCGGCCGACGTCGCCGCGTTGATCTCGTCGGCAGGTGGACTCACAATGCTCGCGGCACGCCCCGACCTGCAGGGCATTGCCCGGGCCATTGTGGCCCGGCGCACCTGAAACGGCCGCATAGGAGCGATCCACGTGTCTGATTGCCTGTTCTGCAAGATCGTTCGGCGCGAGATTCCTGGCACGATCGTCTACGAAGACGACCGCGTGCTCGCGTTCAACGACGTCAACCCCCAGGCGCCGACGCACGTCCTGATCGTGCCCAAGCGCCACATCCCGACTCTGAACGACCTCACGCCTGAAGACGATGGCATCGTGGGTGAGCTGGTGCGGTGCGCCGCGGGAATTGCGAAGACGAGAGGACTCTCGGGAGGCGGCTACCGGACGGTCTTCAACACAAACCGCGAAGCCGGACAGACCGTCTTTCACATTCACCTGCACCTGCTGGGCGGCAGGACCATGACCTGGCCGCCGGGCTAGGCCGGGTGCAGTCCTTCGCGAACGGCATCGCGTACGCCGCCGGCAACACCCGTCGCGGCCCCAATCAGGCCTGGCACCGCCCGCAGTGACGTCACGACACGCACATCGGCCGCCGCCATTGCGGCCGCATCGGGGTGAACGTCCCCGCCGCGGTTGATCAGCACCGCCCGCATGCCAGCCCGGAGGGCGCCCTCGATGTCGTCGCGCACGTTGTCGCCAACCATGACGGCCTCTCCGGGCGAAACGTTCAGCACCGAGAGCGTCTCGGTGAAGATGCTCGGATGCGGCTTCATCATGCCGTAGACAGCCGACGAAACCGACGCGCCGATCAGGCCGCGGAGCTCGAAATGTGACTGAAACGAGTCGAGGCATCGGTGCGAGTTCGAGATGAGGCCGATACGGATGCCTCCTGCCGCCAGTTCCTCGAACGTCGGCCTCACGTCGTCATACAGCTCGAAGTGCCGGCAGACGGCCCACTGGTCGTAGATCTCCCGGGCGCATGGATCGAGCGCCTCGCCCGTCGCGCCCATGTGCCCGATGATGTGTCGCACGTAGCGCAGGTAGACGTCTGCGTCGTACTCCGGACGGTCCCGTCCGTCGAGCAGTGCGGCGCCGGTCACGAGCGCCTCGTCGAAACGGTCGACGTCGACGGTCATGCCGTGGCGCTCGCAGAACGCTCGATAGCCTTCGGCGCCGAAGACGGGCCCCGGGTAGATGAGCGTGAAGTCGACGTCGAAGATGACCGCGCGGATCATCGTTCGTATGGTCCCGCGATGACGACAGCGGCACGATCCGGATCGATCGTTGTCCGGGCCGCGGCCTGAACGTCGTCCAGCGTGACGGCATTCAGCAGGTCCGGCAGACGGAGATCGTAGTCGAGACCGAGGCCGTAGAACTCAGTCGTCTGCAGGAACGTGGCAATTCCCTGATTGGTCTCGAGCGCGCGAGGCATCGACCAGGTCAGGTATTGCCTCGACTCATTCAGCTCGCGGGTCGAAAGGCCGTCCTGCCGAAGCGTCCGGAGCTCGGCGTCGATCGATGCCACTGCTTTCTCGACGTTCGCTGCTGCCACTCCGGCTCTCACCATCAGGGGCCCCTCGCCTACGTTGGCCTCGAGGACACTGCCGACCGAGTAGGCCATCCCCTGCCGTTCTCTGATGTTCGACCCGAGACGCCCCCCCAGCGCGTACTGCCCGAGCGCGTTGTTCATCAACCAGTACGCGTAGTAGGCAGGGTCGGTGCGTCGGATCGCGATGAATCCATAGGCAATATCGACCTGTGCCTTCGCCGGCATCGGCACGACCACCTCTCTCCGTTCGGTTGCCCGGGAAGGTGTGGGCACGTCGCGCGATGGCTGGGCGGGCGTTGCCCACGTTTCAAGTCTGCGAGCCGCTATATCCGATGCGTGAGCAGGATCGATGTCGCCCACGATCACCGCACTGAGAACGTTCGGGCCGAAGTGCGCGGACCGGAACGCAGCGAGCGACGACCGAGTGATTCCTTCGACCGCCGGGATCGTCCCCTTCGGCGGCATACCGTAAGGATGATCGGGTCCGTAAAGAAGCTTGAGGAGTCCTTCGACGGAACGCACACCGGGGTGGTCCTCCTCCTGACGGATTGCTGTGACGACCTCGCCTTTCCTGGTCGCGATCTCGCTGTCCGGAAGCGCGGGAGCAATGAGCATCTCCGCGAGCAGCGAGAACACCGCGTCGAAGTCCTCCGACAGGCAGGCGCATACGAGGGACAGCTGATGGCGTCCCACGACCACCGACAGCGAGCTCCCACGGTTCTCGAGCAACTCGGCGATCTCATCCGCGGTGCGCCTGGTCGTCCCGCGATCGATCACACGCGCGAGCAGGTGCGCAGTGCCGGCGGCGCCGGCCGGGTCGTCAGCGGATCCGACGCGAACGGCGAGATTCATTGAAACGGCGGGCGTCTTCCGGGTCTGCTTGACCGTCACCACGGCGCCGTTGGTCAGCTGCGTGCGAACCGGAGTCAGGCCAGTGCCCCGGCTCGGCGACGTGAAAACGACTGGCGCCTGCATGTCAGGGCTCATGCCGTCACGCGTCGAGTGGCTCGAACCACCCGACCGTCCGGTTGTTGAGGGAGAGCAGTGTGCGCGCCTCTTCCGCGACGTCTTCGTCGGTCACTGCATCCACCGAGGCGTCGAGCGATTCGTAGATCGAGGCACTCGCAATCGTCTCGAAGTATCCGAGCTGATGCGCGATGTTCGTCACGCTGTCACGGTCGAACACGAACCTTGCCTTCAATTGTGCTTTGGCGCGAACGACTTCCTCGGAGGTCAGGCCATCGCGTCTGACTTCGTCCAGGGCTGCGAGCAACGCTGCCTCGACGGATGCTGACTCGGTTCCCTCTGTCGCAGTCGCGGACACCGTATAGAGGAAAGGCTGCTCTGTCGGCATGAACAAGCCAAAGAGCGAGGTCGCCAGTCCCTTGTCCACGAGGGCGCGGTAAAGCCTCGACTTCCGCTGCGGCGGCGGCGTTCTGAAACTGGACCAGAGATTGACGCCTTTCGCGCCCGTGAGGGCGGCGTCGAGCACGAGCGCCGGAAAGAACCTCGAATCCGCAACCGCCGGCGCGTGATACGCGACCTTCAAGTACGCCGCGGTTCCAGGACGTCTGATCGTCACGCGCCGCTCTCCAGATTGTTCAGGCTCGATGCCCCGGAGCCGCACAGGCGGAGACCCGGCAGGAATCGAGCCGAAGTGCCGATCGACCGCGCGGACAGCCTCGTCGGCGTCCACGTCGCCGACGATGACGACGACAGCGTTGTTGGGCACGTAGTGCCGCCTGTAGTGACCGTAGAGATCATCGCGATCCATGGTCTGCAGATCGGAGAGCCATCCGATCGTCGGATGGCGGTACGTGTGCGTCTTGAACGCCGTCGCGGTGACTTCCTGATCGAGAAGCTGGTCGGGATCGTTCTCGCCACCCTGGAGCTCGGAGATGATGACGGTTCGCTCTGACTCGCAGTCCTCAGGGTTGTAGAGGCACCCGGCCATACGCTCGGCCTCTATGAAGAGCATCCGATCGAGGGCGTCCCGCGTTGCAGTCTCGAGATACGTCGTCTGATCGAGCCACGTGTAGCCGTTCCACATCCCGCCGAACTGCTCGATGATGCCCTTCACCTGATCGGGGGGAATGTTCGTCGTCCCCTTGAAGTTCATGTGCTCGACCCAGTGCGAGACTCCCGTGAGGCCGGGGCCTTCATCCTTTGACCCGACCTTGTACCAGCACCAGACGGATGCCAGCGGGGCGGTGTGCTCTTCCTGAACCAGGACGGTCAAACCGTTGGCGAGA
>JBFWPD010000188.1:0-7483 GCA_050250175.1 Vicinamibacterales bacterium | reverse complement strand
CGGACGTGAAGGTGCCGCTCTTTTTCAGCCTGAACCAGGGTGCTCAGATCCGACTTTTGTCGGATCCGCTGCGGACCTCGCCGTTCTCGCTGGCGCGATGTTGAACCACCTGGCGCGCGACTTGTCGTCGCACATGTATTCGGCTTTTGCGCATTTCGTGTGCCAGCCGCATTTGACTGAGACCGGCATCGGTCGGGCGGATTTCGCGTGGGAACCCGAGCGTGCATTTCGTGATGCGTGCGCCGGCTACGAGGTTCGTCTTTCGGTAGCGGCCTGGCATTCGATTCTCGAGCAAGTTGAGAGGAGCCGACGACTTCGTGGCGCGAGGGTCGAAACGGGGGGCGTCCTCTTCGGTGAACGAGACGATGCCGCGGGGGTAATCTGGGTCACGAACACCAGTGGCCCACCCCCTGATAGCAAGGCGTCGCCTTCAGGGTTCATCTGCGGAACGGTAGGGACAAACGAGTTGAACACCCAGATGCGTACGGCAACGTACGGGGCTGTTCAATTTGTCGGGATGTGGCATACGCACCCTGACATGACACCAGAACCGAGCCGCGTCGACTTGAATGGAATGGCGCAGATCGTGATGTCCGCCGCCCCGCCCATTTCAAAAGCGCTGATGATCATCGTCGGCCACACCCCCGATACGCCCACGCCTGCGGCGTACGTATTTCATCGCAAGGACTTCCGCGTTGTGCAAGTCGTTTTGTCGCAAAGAACTGACGACTCATGGTGGACGCGCGGTCGAGACTTGCTCCGAGGCTTGTCGTTCTCGCGACGCTTGACGCTAAAGCACCGTGGAAACGAACCATCCGGCCAGCAAGCCAGTGGGCGACGCCGCAAGTAGCCTCGAGATCGAAAGCAAGTCGGCTCTGCCAAAGCCCAGGCTTGCCCTCGCCTTGTCTGGCGGCGGCTTTCGTGCCGCTGTCTTCCACCTCGGCGTCCTCCGACGGATCGCCGAAATGGGCTGGCTGGATCGGGTCGATATCATCTCCAGTGTATCGGGCGGCGCGATTATCGGCGGCTATCTCGCCATTCACTGGCAAGAGATGCTGAAGGACGGCGGAACAGCTGAAGCGCTGGAAAAGACGATCGTCAGACCATTTCTTCGCATCGTCACAACTGAGAACTTTATTCACAAATGGGCGATGCGTTGCTGGACATTACCGTTCCGCAAATTGAACGACGGCACGTTCACGCGCACGAAGCTCGCTGGCGAGCTGTATTCCGATTTGTTCTACGCGGATCGTAGCTGCGCGGAACTCCCGGAACGACCATATCTCGTCATCAACGCCGCCAGTCTGTTGTCGATCCGTGCATGGCGGTTCACACGTGACGGCCTCGGCGACTCCCGGATCGGCCACGCGAGTTGGGGCGACAAGCCAATCAAGATCGGCGAGGCGGTCGGTGCCAGCGCGGCGTTTCCACCTGTATTTCCGCCGCCGCGTATCCGCAGTGCCGACTATGAATTTGGTAAGCCTGTGTACGGCGAGAAACCCCTTCAGCCCAGACGATTCATCCCGCTGTCGGACGGCGGAGTGTACGACAATCTTGGTGTCGAAGCCGTTCACAAACCGACGCAGTTGCCAGGTCGGACGCATGCACATCAGTTATCTGAGTTCTTGCTCGTGAGCGATGCGGGGTACCCGGCGCAGTACCGATTCCGGAGCAGCGGCATTCCGGTGCTGAGCGAAGCGCTGCTTCTTTATCGCGTTGACGACATCGCCAGAGAGCAGGTGTGCGCGCAGCGGCGCCGAGAACTTATCGCGAAATTCCGAGATCCGCGTTCACCACTGAAGGGCGTTCTCATCCCCTTGGGAGGTTCTTTGGACAGGTTCGGACCTGAGCTGCGCGAGGCGTACTCCGACCATGTCACGAGCATGTGTCAGATCCCAGAAGCGCTGTTGGCCCTGATCAAGGGAATTCGGACGCATCTCGATCGGTTCACAGCGCTCGAGTGCGAAGCCGTGATGTATCACGGCTACTTGATGACTGATGCAATCCTGTGGGCGCACCGACTCACTTGTCCGGAGTTGTACAGGGCGCCTCAACTTCCGAATCCGAACTGGAGAATCGAGTTCACCTCGAAAACAGTCCGAGAATGGACGCGAGGCCTTGCGCGATCGAGCACTGTGCTTACCTGGCGATAACCGATCCGCCCCCGTTGTGAATGATGCCGTCATCCTGTTCAACTCACGCTGGCGAGAAGCACCGGGATGCCCTCAGGCTCGGAGCGCGTGTGGCCTACTTCGATCGGCTGGCGAAGTCACGCCTACGACGGATTCGCCTCGACCTCCTGGTTTGGCCTGACCACATGCCCGGGCGGGCGGATGTAAGACAACGACTGACACCGCGAATTTCCTTGCTCACCTGAGCCGCCTCCCGGCACACAATCCCGCCGTCCCGAACTGATCTCTCAACCCAGTGGCGTCCGAGCGATCCTGGAGCGCAGACGAACCGCTCGTCAGTCGTACGCCTCACTCCCGCGCGTGATTCGTTCCGAAACGCGGGATGACATGCCCAGGGAGGATTGCCAGAGGCGTTATGACGCTGATTGTTCTCCTGCTCGCTGCCCTGCTCCTCGTGCTGGTCATCCTGTGGAGTCGAGCGGAGCGACGTGCTTCCGACCTCGCGACCGGCCTCGACACGCAACGTGCGACGGCGGACACGGAGCTCGGACAGCTCCGCCACAAAATCGCCAGCTTGGAATCGGAAGTCACGCAGCTGGCGAAGTGGCGACACATTGTGGACACCGAGACGGCCGCGACCCAGCTGATCGCCGACGCCCGGGCCAGAGCCGCCCGTCTGGAAGCGGACGCACAGGCCGCCCAGGCGACCGCTGCGAAAGTCGCCGCCGACCTCAAAACCGCCGCCGAGCAGGAAGCCACGGCGATCCGACAAGACGCCCGAGCACGCGCCGCCCGAGATGCCGCCGACGCAGCAGCGCGGACCAAAGATGCAGAGACTCGTGCCGCAGCCGTCATCGCCGAGGCGAATCGGAAGGCCGAAGAAATGGCCGGCGATGCGCTGAAGGCGCTCCGTGACGTGAAGGAACTCGACAAGACGGCCGCGGCGATCGAGAACGTCATTGCCGGCTATGGCGATCGCTACATCATCCCGACGCACAGTCTGCTTGACGATCTCGCGGAAGGCTTTGGCCATACCGAAGCCGGGCAGCAGCTCAAGTTTGTGAGGGAGCGCATCCGTGAGGCCGTTCGTACGAATACGGCGGCGACCTGCGATTACGTGGAAGAGAACCGCCGGGAGACGGCGATCCGCTTCGTCGTCGATGCGTTCAACGGTAAGGCTGATTCGATTCTGGCGCGGGTGCGGCAAGACAACTTCGGCACGCTTCGCCAGGAGTTCCGAGATGCCTTCTCGATTGTCAACCACAACGGGAAGGCCTTTCGGAATGCACGGATCCGAGACGAGTACCTCGCGCTCCGCGAGGAAGAACTGCGCTGGGCCACTGTGGTACACGAGCTGAAGGAGCAGGAGCGCGAAGAACAGCGCCGGATCAAGGAGCAGCTGCGGGAAGAGGAAAAGGCGCGACGAGAATACGAGCGAGCGATGCGAGAAGCCGAGCGTGATGAGGAAGCGCTGCGCAAGGCCATGGGGAAGGCGAACGAGCAGCTGGCGCGGGCGACCGAGGAACAGAAGGCCAAGTACGAGCTGCAACTCCGAGAACTGGAGGAACGCCTGAAGGCCGCCGAAGAGCGCAGCCAGCGTGCCGTCTCAATGGCGCAGCAAACCCGGCGCGGGCACGTCTATGTGATCTCGAACGTCGGCTCATTCGGGGAGAACGTCTACAAGATTGGCCTGACGCGACGGCTCGATCCGATTGACCGTGTCCGCGAGCTCGGTGACTCCAGCGTCCCGTTTGATTTCGACGTCCACGCATTGATCTTCACGGAAGACGCGCCCTCGCTCGAAACGCAGCTCCACCGCCACTTCCTTCTCCAGCAGGTGAACAAGGTGAATTACCGGAAGGAGTTCTTCCGGGCCGCGCTGGCCGACATTCGACAGGAAATCGAAGCCCTCGGGCTCCAGGCGTCTTGGACCATGACCGCCGCCGCGCAGGAGTACCGCGAATCGCAGGCCATCGAGAAGAAGATTGCGGACGATCCTCTCGCACGCGAGGCATGGCTCAGGCGGCAGTTGCTGGTCGATCCCGTTAGCGCGCCCGAATCGGCAGAGGCGGAGTCGCTGGAATCGGAAGCGGCAGTGACCTAGTTACCCGGCGCACGACATCACCCTTCAAGCGCTCTAACGACATGACATCCACTGCAATGACGCGGCGCGGGCGAGCAGCGGTACGGCGTCTCAGACGAGCAGCGTCAACGGATCCGTTGACCCTTCAAAGGAGAGATGGACTTGGCGCGGGTTAGTTGGACTGATCAATTCCTCGGTGGCTTTCCGCCGGACCAAGACGGCCACGATTATCGGCTGCGGCGGATCCTGTACGAGGAGACGAGTCCTGAGTCCCCTGACGACCAACGTCTATGGAAAGTCGCCGCCAACGCCCTGGCTCACGAGTACGCCGAGCGCGCAGTACAGCACCTGGAGGAGTTGGATCCGATCGTCGAATCGCCCATCGAGCGTGCCCTCCTGTTCGCGCTGTGCATCGCAGCCAGAGAGCACGCCATGAACGTCCGCTACCGTGCGAAAGGACGAGAGTTCGGCGACTTCGAGGACATGCCGGATTTGCTCATTCTTGAACCACAAGCAGCGCTGGGCGAATATCGAGTCGACTTCCTGCTTCGCTATCAGGAGATCGTGCCCGATGCGGAGCGGCCCGTCCGCCTGAAGGATGGCACCGAGATCCCCGGATCGAAGATGTCCGTCGCGCACCTCATCATTGAGTGTGACGGTCACGACTTTCACGACCGCTCCAAGGAGCAGGCGAGCCGTGACCGTGCGAGAGATCGCGAGTTGAAGAAGCTCGGCTACGATGTCTTCCGCTACACGGGTTCGGACATCTGGCGGAACCCTATGGGCGTGGCGAGAGACGCGCTGACGCACCTGACGAAGCAGACGTGGAAATGAAGGAACTCGCGGAACTGCTTCAGGCTCTCTGCGCTGAGGCTGATGCAGGAGCCTTCACGTTTCCGACCATCCACTGATCGATGACCATCCGGTCAAAGTAGACTGTCCCGGCTCGCTCACGAAGCGGTTTTGCTCGCGCCGGATCAATCCGCAGATCGTGCGATCAACATAACGTGCGCACGTCGCGGCGGTCACGGCAACGAGACGCCTGGGTGGTGGCGCTTATGCACCCCTGCACGTGCAGTTCACGCACCCGTGCTCGGCGCAGATGCCGCACGACTCGGTTACCCTCTTCTTCAGCGCTTCGCGCGCACGAAACACGCGCACGGCGGCGTTGCTCGAAGACAGTCCCTTCTGCTCGGCAAACGCCTTCACAGGTGTCCCCGCGACCTCGATAGCTTGAAGCGCCTCGGCGTACTCCGGCTTGAGTGTCGCCGCCAGCCGAGAAACGCACGCACATATCTCGGATTCCATTTCGATCGTCGGCACCGGTTGCGTCTCGAGCTCACGCGCGAACGCCTCGACGGCGCGATCCGCTGCTCCTCGCCTTCGAAATTGATCGACGGCCGCGTTCCGTAGCGTCCGGTAAAACCACGGAACCAGCGCTTCCTCGGTTGGTGCCTGTTCAGGTCGCGCGACGACCTTCGCGAACGCCTCCTGAAGGATGTCCTCGGCGAGCGCCCGATCGCCTACACGACGCTCCAGGTACCGCAAGAACTCGCGGTGGTTCTCGAGCAGCGTCTCAACTGGTGTTGCGGTCGTGTCGGAGTCCATCTCATCATGATAACCCCGCGATTGGGTCAGGTATGCTGGCAGGATGCGGGCTGCCCTCTTGTTGATCGCGTATGCGGTGCCGCTGGCGGCACTTGCCTGCGATGATGGACCCGGCGCGCCGACGAGCCAGCCAGGAACGGCGACCGTCAGGATCGTGTTTCTCGGCTCGACGGCGCGACGGAGCGATCTGCCTCCGTCCGCACAAGCGTGCGTCAGCGGTGTCGGTGCGACTCACGCGCATCCGAGCTGGCGAAACTTCGCCGGCATCGCGCTACAGCCGGTGCCACCAGACCGATACGAAATTGCTTTCACCGACGTGCCCGTCGATACACGCGTCTCGTTCCGTGTGAACGATCAGAATGCGTGCGATGAAAACCCGACGGGAGCGGTGACGCGAAACATCCTCGTGAATGACGTGCGGCTGGCACAGAACACAACCACGCCGGGCAATGGCGATGAGCCTGGCTTCGCGTTCAGGATTGCGCCGAACGGCAGCATAAGTCAGTAATCCCAGAGGATCACGCCGTCGCGCCTCGCAACCGAAGCGCGTTGCCAATCACGGATATCGAGCTGAAGGTCATGGCGGCGCTGGCGATCATCGGGCTCAACAGCAGCCCTGCGAATGGGTACAAAATGCCCGCGGCAATGGGAACACCCAGAACGTTGTAAATGAACGCGAAGAACAGGTTTTGACGGATGTTCTTCATCGTGGCCCGACTGAGGCGGCGTGCTCGAATGATTCCGCGCAAGTCGCCTTTCACGAGCGTAACGCCCGCACTTTCCATTGCGACATCGGTGCCTGTGCCCATCGCAATGCCCACGTGCGCCTGTGCGAGCGCCGGCGCGTCGTTGATGCCATCGCCCGCCATTGCGACCCGCTCGCCGCGCTCTTGAAGACGCTTGACGACGGCTGCCTTCTGGTCTGGTAGCACATCGGCTTCGACCTGGTCGATGCCAACCGATGTCGCGACGGCCTCGGCGGTCGTGCGATTGTCGCCCGTCAGCATGACGACCTTGACGCCTTCTCCGTGTAGCGCCTGAATCGCTTCGCGGGTGGTCGCTTTGATCGGATCAGCAACGCCAATCAAGCCTGCCGGCTTGCCATCGACTGCAACGAACATGACGGTTTGGCCTTCACGGCGGAGCTGGTCTGCGCGATCCCGAAGCGGACCGGCCTCGACGTTCAGCGCTTCGAGGTGGCGGAGGTTCCCGATCGCGACCTTCTTGCCCTCTACACCTCCGACCACGCCTTTGCCGGTGATCGATTCGAAGTCGGTAACCTTCGACAGGCTGCTGTTTTGCTCGCGCGCGCCAGCCACGATCGCGGCCGCCAACGGGTGCTCGCTGACACTTTCGAGACTCGCCGCGAGCCGCAGGAGCGTCGCCTCGTCGATCGACGAGACCGATTCGACACGAACCACCTTCGGTTTGCCTTCAGTCAGTGTGCCCGTCTTATCCACGACAATCGTCGTGACGCGCTCGAGGATTTCGAGCGCCTCAGCGTTCCGCAGTAGCACCCCCAGCTCCGCACCGCGCCCAGTGCCGACCATGATGGACATTGGCGTCGCCAGACCGAGCGCGCAGGGGCAGGCGATGATTAAGACTGCGACAGCGTTCACGAGTGCATGGGCAAGGCGCGGCTCGGGGCCAATGGCCGCCC
>JBFWPD010000187.1:0-7500 GCA_050250175.1 Vicinamibacterales bacterium | reverse complement strand
GTCTCTGGCGCGACCTCCCCGACGAAGAGGCGATCACGCGCATCGGGGAGATGGCGCAGGCGACGGCTGTCTACGACTACAAGGATGAGCTGGCGTTCACGATCTTCAAGGAGCAGCGATTCGAGACGCCGCTCGCAGACATCTCGCCGAATCTGATTCAGGCGATCCTCGCGATCGAGGATCAGCGCTTCTATCGCCATCGCGGGTTCGATCTCATTCGCATCGCTTCGGCTGCGCTCGCCAACGTCCGGGAGATGCGGGCGGCGCAGGGCGGAAGCACGATCACCCAGCAGCTGGCCCGTCAGAGCTTCCTGACGCAGGACAAGACGATCCGCCGAAAGGTGCAGGAGCTGCTGCTCGCCGAGCGGATCGAGCGTGCCTACTCGAAGGATCGGATCCTCGAGCTCTACCTGAACAAGGTGTACTTCGGCGACGGCCTCTACGGCGTCGAGGCTGCCTCGCGTGGCTTCTTCGGCAAGCCGGCATCCGACCTGACGGTCGCGGAGGCCGCGCTCATCGCCGGGCTCGTCCGGGCGCCGTCGTCGTACGCGCCGACGATCGATCCAGACCGCGCCATTGAGCGCCGCAACCTCGTGCTGATGGTCATGCGCGACTCCGGCGCGATCGACGAGGCGCAGTGGGAAAGCGCACGCGCCGAGCCGCTGGTGCTCGAGAACGGACTGGGCGGCGGGGACGAAGAGGTCGGGCAGTTCTTCAAGGAGGAAGTGCGGCGTCAGCTCGCGGAGCGCTTTGGACTGGAGCGCGTGAACGAGGGCGGCCTGCGAGTCTACTCGACCGTCGACATGGAGATGCAGGCGGCCGCCGAGGAAGCGATCGCCAACGGTCTCGCGACCGTCGACGAGCGGCGGCTGGCGGCGGCGAAACGCCGTGGGCAGGAAGTCGATCCCGAGGCCGAGCTGCCGCAGGCGGCCCTCATTTCGCTCGAGCCTGCGACGGGTCATGTCCGCGCGATGGTGGGCGGCCGCGATTTCGGCGAAAGCTCCTTCAATCGTGCGGTCCAGGCCAGGCGCCAGCCTGGTTCTGCGTTCAAGCCATTCGTCTATGCGGCGGCGCTCGAAGCCGGCTATTCACCCGCGAGCCTGATTCGCAACCTCGATACGCCGATCGCGACGCCCGACGGCGACTGGGTGCCTGAAGACGAGCAGTCGTCGGCGAACGAGCTGACGCTGCGCACCGCGCTCCGCATTTCGAGCAATCGGGCAGCGGTGCGTCTGCTGCAGGACGTCGGCATCCCGCACACCGTGCGATATGCGCGGACGATGGGTGTGGGAGACGTCCCGAGCGTTCCCTCGCTGGCGCTGGGATCGGGCGAGGTCACGCTCCAGGCGATAACTGCCGCGTATGCCGCGTTCATCAATGCCGGCAAGGTGCCCCGGCCTCTCGTCATCCGCCGCGTCGACGATCGCGACGGTGTCGTCCTCTTCGAGGCCGAAGACGAATCGACCCAGGCCGTCAGCGAGACCACGGCGTTCCTGATGTCGTCGATGCTCGCGGACGTGATCAACGCGGGCACCGCGGGACGCGCCAGGAGCCTCGGCTTCACGTTGCCGGCGGGAGGGAAGACCGGGACCACGAACGAGTTCCGCGACTCCTGGTTCGTGGGATTCACCCCGCATCTGGCGACCGGCGTCTGGGTGGGCTTCGACACACCACAGACGATCGTCGCGCGCGGCTTCGCGAGCGAGCTCGCGGTGCCCATCTGGGCGAACTACATGAAGGTGGCCACGAAGGGCGACCGTGCCGAGTGGATCAAGGCGCCGAAGTCCATCGTGACCGCGTCGGTCTGCAGCATCTCCGGCCAGCTGGCCGCTGAAGGTTGTGAGCACGCCGAGATCGTGACGAAGGAAGGCGAGTTGGTCCGCCGCTCGACGGTGTATACCGAGTACTTCGTCAGCGGCACCGAGCCTCGCGGCGTCTGCCACATTCACTCGTCCCGCGGGCTGTTCGGAACCGTTGCGTCCTGGTTTGGCGGTGGCGAACCGCCGGCAGCTCCCGTGATTCGCGAAGAGCCGCCCGTCGTCGCCGCAGCTCCCGAGCCTCCGCCGCCGGCAGAGGAGCCGCAGGTCGAAGAGCCTCCGCGGCGGCGCGGCTTCTGGTCGCGCGTGTTCGGCCTGGGCCGCGACGACGACGACCGCGATGCCGATCGGAACGACGACGATCGTGACAACGACGATCGTGGCAACAACGATCGCGCCCGCAACCGTCCTCGCTGATCCTCCGCTCATCACACGACTGTCTCCGGGATAGAGGCTCACGAGGCGGGTGATATCATTCAGCCCTCCCGTCTTGAGGCTGCTATAGCGTGTCAAGGCTCGCGTGGTTCACGCCGCTCCCGCCCTCAACCTCCGGCGTTGCCCGGTACAGCGCAGAGCTGCTTCCAGGACTGTCCGGAGAACACGAGATTGACGTCTTCGTCGAGAGCGCGCCGGAAATCGCGGAGCATCCTGCCGGGACACGGGTCTTCGGGGCGCACGACTTCGTCTGGAAGCACGACCGCCAGCCCTACGATCTGGTCGTGTACCAGATCGGGAACGCCTCGTGCCACGACTACATGTGGGGATACTTTCCCAGGCATCCGGGCCTGGCCGTGCTCCATGACGGGCAGCTTCACCACGCGCGGGCGCTCTCGCTCAGGACGCAGAGTCGACACGACGACTACCTCGAAGAGTTTCTCTACAGTCACCCCGTAGAGCCAGACATCGCGGAGCTCGGCATCGCGGGACTCCTTGGACCGCTGCTCTTCCTCTGGCCGATGCGTCGCGTCGTGCTGGATACCGCGAAGCTCGTCGTCGTTCACAACCGGTGGCTGGCCGATCGCATCCGCGAAGAGCGTCCTGAGACACCGCTTTCCGTCGTCGACATGGGTGTCGCAGCGCTCGATCCGGGGCCGGGCGCACGTGAGCGCGTTCGTGCCCGTTACGGGATTCCGGACGATGCGATTGTGTTTGCCGCGCTCGGGGCGATGACGCCCGAGAAGCGAATCCCTGAAGCCATTGGCGCGCTGGCGGCGAGTCTGGATACGGTCCCGAACGCACGGCTCATGCTCGTCGGCCAACCCGTGAGCCATTACGATCCGCGCGCCGATGCCCGTGCGGCGGGTGTCGAGGACAAGGTGTCGATCACCGGGTTCGTGCCCCACGAGAAGCTTGCGGAGCATCTGGCCGCCGCCGATGTGTGCCTGTGTCTTCGCTGGCCGACGTCGCGCGAGACATCAGCCGCGTGGCTGCGCTGCCTTTCGGCGGGACGAGCCACGGTGGTCACCGATCTGGCGCACATGGTCGACATCCCCACTCTGGATCCCCGCACGTGGACCGTGATTCACGGGCATCGCGACATCGCGGACGGACTCGAGCCGCCCGCTCCCGTGGATCCTGTCGCGGTGAGTGTGGACGTGCTCGACGAAGAGCATTCGCTGATGCTCGCGATGCGGCGGCTGGGCAACGATCATCGTTTGCGCCGGGCGCTCGGCGACCGCTCGCGCGAGCTCTGGCAGGCGCGCTTCCGCCTCGAGGCGATGGTTGAAACCTATCGTGGGGCGATTAGTGCCGCACTGAGCGCTCCGGCGCGGCAGCCCGGCGCGGACTTCCCGGCCCACCTGCTTGCCAACGGGACGGCGTATGCGGCCAAGACCCTGAGGAAGATGGGCGTCGCGACCGGTCGCATCGAGCATCTCTGGTCGAATGCTGGATAGAGCTGCTGCTCGACCGGTCCTGCTCGAGGCGCTGACCGTCGTCGCCGGATTCACGCTGCTCGCGATTGTCCTGACCTATCCGCTGATTCTCCACATCGGCACGGCGCTCCCGAGCGATCTGGGCGATCCATTGCTCAATGCCTGGATCCTCGCGTGGGGCGCGGATCGCATCCTCCACGGCTTCAACGACCTGTGGCAGGCGCCCAACTTCTTTCCGTACGCAAACACGCTGGCGTACTCGGAGCACCTGCTCGGCGTGACCGTGATCGTCGCGCCGGTGTATTGGCTGTCGGGCAATCCGCTGCTGACGTACAACGTGGCGTTCCTGCTCTCGTACGTGCTCGCAGGCAGCGGGATGTATCTCCTGGTCCGTTCGCTCACGGGCAGGCCGGCTGCCGGGGTTGTCGCAGGCATGGCCTTCGCGTTCTGTCCCTACCGCGCGGCGCAGATGCCGCATCTGCAGTCGCTCATAACGGGCTGGATGCCGATCGCGCTCTGGGGCCTGCACCGCTACTACGCCTCAGGACGTCGTCTGTTCCTGCTCGCGTTCGTGGCCGCCTTCACGCTGCAGGGCCTTTCCAATGGGTATTACCTGTACTTCTTCGCGGTCGCCGTGGCGGCGATCGGCATTGGCGGGCTGTTCGAGACACGGATACCGCCTCGACGCCTCCTGCTGGAGCTGAGCGGCGGAGCGCTCCTCGTCGGTCTTCTGCTCGCGCCGGTCATCTACGTCTACTACCAGGTTCGGCAGGAGCGCTCTTTCGTCCGGTCGATGGAAGAGATCCGTCGCTTCAGTGCCGACCTGACCTCCTACTTCCACGTCGGGAACGATTTGTTCGTCTGGAGCAGTCGCTTGCGAGGAGGGCAGGCCGAGGGCGAGTTGTTTGCGGGCGCCACTCTGATGCTCCTTGTCGCCCTGGCCTTGTTCAGCGCCTGGTGGCGTCGTGGCCAGGCAGAGTCGCCCGATCTGAAACGTGTCGTGGTCTTGTACTCGCTGCTGGCGGTGGTCGCCTTCGCGCTGTCGCTCGGGCCGGTGCCGCAGTACCGCGGTCAGCCGATCCTGTCGGTGGGACCCTATCGATTGCTGATGATGGTGCCGGGCCTGGACGGCCTTCGCGTGCCTGCCCGCTTCGCGATGATCGTGTACCTCGCGGCGTCAGTCCTTGCGGGCGTTGCCGTCGCGCGGTTCCTGTCTCAGCGTTCCAGACTGGTCACGGTCGCCGTGACGCTGCTTCTCTCCCTCGCGATATTCGCCGAGGGGCTCAGGGCGACGCCGGTCCGGGTCCTGTCCGAGCGCCAGGAGCCTCTCGACCAACCTGCGTACGAGTGGATGGCCACTCGTCCTCACGGCGGCCTCCTCGAGCTTCCACTCGTCGGCCGCGAGCCGCAGCATTCGCTCTTCTTCCAGTACCGCACCCTCCAGCACGGCAAGCCCATCGTCAACGGTTTCAGCGGTTATCTGTCCCCCCTGTTCGAGTGGCTGCGCGGGCCAGGAACACCGATCTACGACGGCACGCAGACGCGGGACTTCTTCCGCGGACTGCGTCAGATCGGTGTCCGGTATGTCGCCGTTCATCCCAAGCTGTTCGACGACTGGGACGATGGGCAGGAAGTATTGACGCTGTTTGGCTCGCAACAGGATCAGATCGAAGATCACTTCGCCACCGAAACCACGGTCGTCTTTCAATTGCGGCCGCTCGCCCCGACAGCTCGCTGGCGCGACGACCAGCTGCGGCAGATCCCTGCGAGCGCGTTGACCCTCTCGGCGTCGCACGCCACCGACAGAGTGCCGATGATGTCTGACGGCGATCCCGAAACGCGGTGGCTGACCGGCGTGCGTCAGACGGGTGGCGAGTGGATCGAGGTGAGGCTCGATGAAGCGCGGCGGCTCGGGAGGTTACGATTCGAGGTTGCCTCCCGGAGCTCCGGCGACTACGCGCGCCGTCTTCGAGTCGAGGTGTCGCGGGACGGCGAGAACTTTGACACGATCGCCTGGGAGGACGCGCTGGTGCCGGTCCTGATACGCAGCATTGCGGAGTCGAGCGGGCCCGTCTACATCGACATCGATCTGACTGGAGCGCCTGCCCGGGCAGTCCGTCTCGTGCAGCTCGGAGAAACGCGAGTATGGTACTGGTCGGTTGACGAGCTGAGCCTCTGGGAGATTCAGGCCGAATGAGTGAGGAGTCTTCGATGCCGACGGTTGCCTCGCAGGGCAACTCCGACGATCTCGTTCGTCTTCGCCGCGAACGCGAGGACGCGGAGCGTGCGTATGGCGAGGCCCTCACAGCTCTCGACGCCGCCGTCCACCGGCTGCGTGCGCTGCCCGCCGCCCCGCCGGCGTATGACGAGCATCAGATTACGCCTCTCAACCAGCAGTGGGAGCTGCTGAAGCACAGGCCGCAGGAACGGGGGGGGCTCTTCGGCCGGATACGCACTCACATGTGGGCGATGGTCGCCCCCTTGTTCAGCCGGCAGGAGACGTTCAACGCGACGCTGGTCGATCACATCAATCGCAACGTCACGTCCCATCGCGAGACGACGCATGCGCTGGCTGCGGCCCTGGCGGTCCAGCGCGACGAGATGGCCCGACTGCTCGACTTTCAGACCAGGCTGATTCTGTGGGCGCAGCAGATCACCGCCTACGTCGATACGAAGGATCGCTATGTGGCCCGGCTGCCGTCGGGACTGGCGACGATCATCGGCCGCGTCGGCGACGAGTTGCTGCGGCGCTGGGAGTCGGCGGCGGCGACCGGTCAGCGGCACGAGGCGCAAATCGCCGATCTCCGCACCACCATCGGCGTCGTGCAGCGCGCGACACATACCCTCCGGCGCGAGCTCGAACAGCGGGGTGGCGGCAGTGCAGGAATCGAGACCGGCAAAGCGGCCGCTGTGCCCTCCGCCGGGTCGTCGCTCGATTCGTACAAGTACGTGGGATTCGAGGACAATTTCCGCGGATCGGTCAAGGAGATTCGCGAGCGCCAGGCTGAGTACCTTCCGCTCTTCGATGGAGCAAGCGATGTCGTGGACATCGGCTGCGGCCGGGGAGAATTCCTGGATCTGCTCCGAGAGCGCGGCATCAGCGCAAAGGGCGTGGATGTCAACGACGAGATGGCCGCGATCTGCCGCGCGCGCGGCCTCGAAGCGACGGCGGGTGAAGCGCTCGCCTATCTCGAGAGCCTGCCGGACGAGTCGATCGGCGGGCTGTTCGCGGCGCAGGTCGTCGAACATCTCGAGCCGCAGTACCTGATGCGGCTGCTCGACACGGCCTATCAGAAGATGCGCCCTGGCTCGAAGATCGTCCTCGAGACCATCAATCCCGCCTGCTGGTATGCGTTCTTTTCGAGCTACATCCGCGATCTGACGCACGTGCGCCCGATCCATCCCGAGACGCTGCGATATCTTCTTGTCGCGAGCGGCTTCCAGCGCACCGAGCTCAAGTACTCGGCGCCCTTCCCCGAGGACGCCAAGCTGCAGCCGATCAGGCTGCGTTCCGACGAGGGTGGAAACGCGGACGCCGGCGATCCGATGGCGCGAAACGCGGCGGTCTTCAACGAGAACGTGGACAAGCTCAACGAGCTGCTCTTCACGTATCTCGATTACGCAGCGATCGGCGAGCGGATCTGACAGTTCCTCGTCCGAGGTCGCACCGTATTCCGGATAGAGATGTCGCTCACCGCTGGACGTCGCAGCGCGCGCCGCTCCTCGACCGAACAACACGCACGGCCGGCAACATCTGATCAGTGTCATGGCGCTCGGGGCCAGGCTTGGCCCTCTCGCGGAGGTGGCCG
>JBFWPD010000186.1:0-7524 GCA_050250175.1 Vicinamibacterales bacterium | reverse complement strand
GAGCAGCATCAAAGATATCTAAGCAGGCTCCAGGCTCCAGGCTCCAGGCTCCGGGCTCCGGGCTTCAGGCGCCGTGCAGAGAGCCGGCAGTCAGGAGAGCGCGCGATGAGGGTACTGATTCTCGGAGCCGGAGGAGTGGGTGGCTACTTCGGAGGACGGATCGCGGAGGCCGGCACGGACGTGACCTTCCTGGTCCGCCCGAAGCGCCGTGAGCAGCTGCTCCGGGACGGCCTGCGCATTTCGAGTCCCGTCGGCGACGCGCAACTGACGGTGAAGACCACGACGTCCTCCGATGTCCGGGCTGACTACGACGTCGTGTTTCTCGCGTGCAAGGCGTACGACCTCGAATCGGCGATCGATGCCGTGGCTCCAGCGATTGGCGAGGGCACGAAGCTTCTGCCGCTGCTGAACGGCATGGCGCACTTCGATCGGCTCGACGCCCGGTTCGGACGCGCGGCGGTACTCGGTGGCACCTGCACCCTGCAGGTCTCGCTGGGCGACGATGGCGTCATCCGCCACAGTGGACCCTTCCAGCGGATCGTCTTCGGAGAGCGTGACAGCTCGCAGGGCCCCGTGGCTGCGTCGCTGTCGGCGGCGTTCGGCGCCTCGAAAGCCGGCTGGGAGCACGCCACTGATATCGATCAGGAACTGTGGGAGAAGATCGTGTTCCTGTCGGCGATGGCGGCGACCACATGCCTGTTCCGCGCGAACATGGTCGAGATCGCCAGCACTTCCGCCGGCCGCGACGCGCTCGAGCGAGCCGTCGACGCGAATGTGGCCGTTGCCGTGAAGGAGGGCCGAACGCCGCGGCCCGAGGCGATGACGATGATGCAGTCAGTCTTCACGGGACAGTCGGGCCCGCTGACGTCGTCGATGCTTCGCGATCTGGAACGAGGGCGCGCGGTCGAAAGCGATCACATCGTGGGGTGGATGCTCGATCGCGCACGGGCGAACGGAGTGGACGATGCGGTGCTGAGTCTCGCGTACGTCCACCTGAAGGCGTACGAAGCGCGCAGAGCGGCGGGGCGCCTCGGCCCGAGCTAGCTACGGCCTGCGCACGCGGTACTTCACGTGCGTGACGTCCGGCGCTGTCACCGTTCGCACGAGCTCGAGCGCGGGGCGGCTGTCGCCGAATCCTTCGAAGAGGCGGGCGCCGCCGCCAATGAAGACTGGCACGATGTGCAGCTCGAGCTCGTCTACCAGTCCGGCAGCCAGAAACTGATTCGCGATGTCTGCCCCGCCGCCGATGCGGATGTCCTTTTCGCCGGCCGCCGCTTTCGCCTGCGCAAGCGCCGACTCGATGCCGTCGGTCACGAAATGGAACGTCGTGCCTCCCTCCATCGCAAGGGGAGGCCGCGGATGATGGGTCAGCACGAACACGGGCGTGTGATACGGAGGATTCTCGCCCCACCAGCCGTTCCAGGGCGTTTGCGGCCATGGTCCGGGGCCGCCGCCGAACATTCCGCGGCCCATGATGGTGGCGCCCAGATTCGCCCCGGTCTCGCGCAACACGTCGTCGCTCGGCCCTGTTTCTCCTCCCTCCATTCCCAGCTGCTGGCGGAGCGATCGGAGCTTGAAGGCCCAGTCGAGAAAGTGCTCGGTATGGTCGCCAAAGGGCCGCGCCTCCCGCTGATTCGCTCCCGCCACGTAGCCGTCGAGCGACATCATCATGTGACTCCGGACACGAGTCATTGGCACCTCCGATGAGCATTCTGACTGGAGGCCGGGCCGGAAATCATCGGTGGCGGGGTAAAACGACGCCGGACCGCTCTCCCTGGATGTAGGAGCGGTCCGGCAGTGAGGCAGTACGAAACGTGCGCGCGGCCGGGTCGGAAATTCAGTTCGTCGTCAGCGTCGCCTGGACCAGTCCTGAAGTGCTCATGTCGTTCTGCCCGCTACGCCCCCCAAAGGGGTCGAGCAGATACCAGCCGGTCTCGATCAGGAAGTGTTCGAGACGGCTCTGGAACTTCGTGAGCGCGGCGAATTCGGTGAAGCAGTACGACTGCGAGTCCCGGTCGTCTCCCAGAACAAACAGCACGGCGCCGTCGCTCGTACGGCAGTGGCGCACCACCAGGGTCTGGCCGGCGCGCGCGAAGACTGTCGCGTTGTTCATGGCAGAATGTGTCGGTCCCATCATCTGATTCGACGCTCCTGACGCCTGGCCGGTTTGGCGGCCGCGACGAAGTTTCTGTCGGCCTGCACGTAGCAAAGCCCGGACCAGCTGGGCTTGGCAACGGTGACTCGATGATTTCAGGCCTGTATTCACGGATTTCGGCGCCGCACGTCGGGTTTTCCGGCCGAGCTCGTCAGAAAAAAGCCACACGCGTGTCCCTTTTAGACCGGCAGGGGGACAGAAATGTCCCGCCGTCGATCCCGCTCCTCGCCTTCCCGTGCCGGTAACGCTGGTGTCGTTCGTGGCGTGCCGGCTTGGCCGCCTGTCCGCCTGGCGGCCCGAGGACCACTCGGCCTACAAGGTCGTGCGACTGCTTGGAAGCCGCCGGATCCGGGGGAGCGGATGGCTGCCGAGGCCTGGCTGTACGCCGCAGCGTCTGAGTAACGCTCACCGCCACCTCGCGTTTGGCTGGTTCGTAGAGAAGGCCTCCCCGCATCTCGAGGTGTTCCGCGAACGGGGAAGAGGCATCGCCCTCGTTCCGTTTCCGGATCCGGAACGGATTGTCGGCGCGCCACCTTCACCCAGCAGGCGTCTCGCCCAGGCGCTGGCCGACAGCTGCGGCCTGCGTGTGCTCGACGTCCTGCGATGGCGGCAGCCCATGCAGCGCTGCCGGAAGCTCGACGTCCAGACGCTTGCCGACAATCTGCTGACGACGGGGAACGTCCTTCAGGTCGGGTGCATCCTCGTCGCGGATTGTGTCTCCGGTGGCGCCGGAGTCCAGGCCGCGTCATCTCATCTGCGGCGTCACGGTGGCACGGTGTCGCTCGCGATCAGCGCGGGACGGGCCGGTCCGGACCCTGAAGCCGAGCCCTTCTCGCCAGTGGTGGCGATGCTCGAAGATGTAACCACCATCGATCTCTGATCGCATTGCAGATCGCGGAGCGTCGCAGAGGCGGCGGTACAATGGCTGGTCCCCTCGAGCAACACCAGGTTCTTCAGACGGAGGAAGTCCGATGCGCAAGATGATGTGCCTGCTGCTGTCGGGCACGGCCGCCATCTCGGCGGCGGCGTGCTCCGGCGAGTCCGAGGAGTCGGCGCCGGCGGTGCCGCTCTACGACAATCTCGGAAGCTACCACCATCAGATCACGACGTCGTCGGATCAGGCGCAGCAATACTTCGATCAGGGATTGCGCCTCTCGTACGCGTTCAACCACGCCGAAGCGATTCGTTCGTTTCAGCAGGCGGCGGAGCTCGATCCCGACTGCGCGATGTGCTACTGGGGCACTGCGTTCGCGCTGGGACCGAACATCAATGCGCCGATCACCGAGGACGCGGCGCGCCAGGCCTGGACAGCCATCAATGAGGCGCGCGAGCGCGCTGGAAACGCCAGCGATCGCGAGCGCGCGTATATCGAGGCCCTCGCGAATCGCTACACGGAGAATCCGGCGGCCGAGCGCGCGCCGCTCGATCGCGCGTACGCGGACGCGATGCGACAGGTGGCCGCGAGGTTTCCGGACGATCCTGACGCGCGCACGCTCTTCGCGCAGTCGGTCATGGACACGTCGCCGTGGAACTACTGGCGGCCCGATGGCACGCCGCATCCGTTCACGCAGGAAGTCCTCGACGCGCTGGAGTCGGTGCTGGCTCGCGACCCGAATCATCTGGGGGCAATTCACCCCTACATCCACGCCACGGAAGCCTCCGACAATCCCGGCCGCGCGGAGCGCTACGCGGACACGCTCCTGACACTCGCGCCTGGCGCCGGACATCTCGTGCATATGCCCGCGCACACCTACTTGCGGACCGGCCGGTATGCCGACGCCACGGCGTCGAACGAGGCGGCCGTCAAGGCCGACGAGGCGTACCTCGCGGGTAACAAGGTGGACGTCAACATGACCTACGAGATGGGTTATGTGCCGCACAACGTTCACTTCATCGCGACGTCGGCGGCAATGGAGGGGAATCGGGCGAGAGCGCTCGAAGCCGCGGATGAGACGCGCGCGATGGCTCACCCCGACATGCTGCGCGATCCGGCCATGGGCGGCATGGTCCAGCACTTCGCCCTGACGCCGCTCTACACGATGCTTCGCTTCGGCATGTGGGACCAGATTCTCGTCGAGCCGCAGCCTGCGCAGGATCTCCCGTTCATGCGCGCGATCTGGCACATGGCGCGCGGCATGGCGTACGCCTCGACCGGCCAGCTCGCAGACGCTGATCGCGAGCTTGCCGCGCTTACAACGCTCCGCGGCGACGCGTCGCTCGCCGAGATCTGGGTGTCGAGCGCCAACGTCGCGTCGAACATCGTCGGCATCGCCCATGAAGTACTGCAGGGAGAGCTTGCGGCCAAGCGGCGCCGTGCCGCGGATGTCGCGCGGCACTACGAAGCGGCGGTCGCCATCGAAGACGCGCTGACCTACATGGAGCCTCCGGACTGGCCTGTCCCGGTGCGCCAGCTGCAGGGGGCCGCGTTGCTCGAAGTCGGCCGTGCCGCGGATGCAGCGGCGGCATTCAGGGGCGACATGGAGAAGTTCCCGGAGAACGGGTGGTCTCTATCGGGCCTGCTGGCGAGCCTCGAGTCGCAGGGCCAGCGCAGCGAAGCGGCTGAAGTGAAGACCCGTCTCGATCGCGCGTGGAGCGGCGCGGACGTTCCGGTGGTCGCCGCGCGGGCGCAAGCGCCGGCAGCGGCCGGAGCGAAGCCCGTCCCGAGCGGGTGCTGAGCGGACTGATCGCCTATCGACTCTGAAGAACGGGGCGGCGTCGGACGAAGGTCGCGAGTCCGATGCCGCCCAGAACGAGAACCGCGGCGGTCACCAGCCGGACAGTCACTTCCTCACCCATCGCGGCCACTCCACCGGCTGCTGCAATCACCGGAACCGCCAGCTGCACGGTCGCCGCGCGGGTCGCCGTCAGGCGCGGCAGTGCCGTGTACCAGGCGACATAGCCAAGCCCTGACGTCACCGCGCCTGACACGGCCGCGAGGAGCGCGCCGTTCACCGATACGTGAGCGTTCCGGATCGTGACTGCGCTGACGAGCGCCACCAGCGGCAGGCAGCGCACGAAGTTCGTCGCCGTCTCGGCCAACGGGTCTGTCGCCCTGCGCCCGAGCAGGGAATAGAAGCCCCAACACACGCCGGCGACGAGCATGAGCGCCGCGCCTCCAGGCGGCGGCGCGCTGAGGCCCGGCGAGACGAGGTACACGAGCCCGGCCGTCGCGCCGGCGAGTCCCAACCACTCGAGAGGCCCCGGACGCTCACCGCTCAGAATCGCGGTCGCGAGCATTGTCGTCTGCACGGCACCGAACAACAGGAGCGCGCCGGTTCCGGCAGGCAGACTCAGGTAGGCGTATGAGAAAGGAATGGCGTACACGAACAGCACGAATGCGGACAGCCATCCGGGCGCGCGCGACCCACGACCGCGGGCTCGCGTGTTTGCGATCGCCACGAGCAGCATCGCGCCCGAGGCGATCCTGATGGTCGTGAAGCTCGCTGCATCGATCAGGCCCGCGCCGAGAGCCAGCCGGCAGAGAAGGGAGTTGCCTGCGAACGCGACCAGGGCGGCGAGAGTCCAGGCTGCGGTCACAGATCGGGATTCGGCAGTTCGGTGAGAATCCCGGTGACCAGGACCAGCGCGGCTGCCAGTGCGAGCTCACGTCCGACCGTTGGTCCGAAGCCAGAATCGACGGCCGCGTCTCCCGCCGACACGCGTTGCATCTGACGCCAGTTCAGAAAGCCGTAAGCCGCCGCAGCCGCGAAAAGGCTGACCTTCACGAGGAGTGCGCGACCGTATGCCGTCCCGAACAGCGCCGCGGGTGAGTGGACGTACAGCGCCGCTGCGATGAGTCCCGAGAGCGCGATGGTCGTGACGCCAGTCAGCGCCACCGGCGCGAAGATCTGAAACGGGGCGGTGCCGCGGCCTCGCCGCCGCAGATCGACAAAGAGGACGAACAGGGTGCCGATCCAGAGACTCGCGCCTGCCAGATGCATGGAATGAAGCGCGATGCGCGAGGTTGCACCCGCCGCATGCCCGACGAGCGGAACCGCCACCAGAAAGCCGGCCGCGCTCAGTGTCGCCAGGACCCAGGCAACCTTCGATCCCATGCTGACGCCGAGACTGATGAGAAACGTCAGGAAGGCGGCGGTCGCCTGCCATGACCATCCTCGACCCCAGCGGCTTTCGAAGGCGATCAGACGCAGATTCTCCCAGAGGAGCGACTCCTCGAAACCAAATGCAGAAACCGTGTGGGTCCACGCGCGGATCAGGACGGCGATCAGCGCGCTGAGCGAGGCGAGGACGAGAACGCGGGCCGCGGACTGTATGAGTCCGCGGCCGCTGCTCGTGTCAGAAAGCCGTGGAGCGATGAGCCATCGAACCGAACAAGCGCCGGCGGCCGCGAGCAGGGCCGCGTAGCCCGCGGCCTTGGCCAGCATCTCTGGCGAGATGCCGAAGCCGTCGTTCATCGCCGGCCGCTACTGAGCGCGATCGAGAGTGAATGCCACGCTGCCCTTCATCACGTGGCCGTCGTCTCCCGCGGTCTGCCAGTCGATGGTGTACGCGCCGTCGGTCATCGTGCCTTCGACGGGGGCAGTCAGCCGCATGGCATCGGCAGTGGCCAGGGTTCCGAGTTTCACCGCTCCGCCAGGTCCGTTGAGGGTCATACGCGCGACCGCCAGATCCGGTTCCTGTGTGAACCAAAGCGTCACTGCTGCGGGCGGTGTGGTGATGGTGGCGTGATCGGCCGGCTCCGCCTTCTTGAGCGCCATATGGGCCTGGACACCCGCGACGATCAAGGCGGCAAGAAGCACCGGCAAGGCCCACGCGATACGACGAGTCATGGCGACATTCCTCCGTTCAAATAGTTGCCTATCCAGCGTACCTGACTTGTGTGAAAAGCCCAAGCGGTCGCCCGAAGCGTGCGGGTCGCGCAAGTTTTGGCGCCCCGCCGTCAGGAATTGTCATCCTGACCGTCGAGATGACGAGAATTGTTATTGGGACCGGAGTAGCCTCCGCGGACGCGTCCCGTTCCTGCACGGAACTGCGCCGCGTGTGACTGGCATTCCCCCTGCAAGCCCATCAGCCGGACCTCTGCATTTGAAAGCAGCAAAATCCGACGGCTTCGCGCTGATTGATCTGATCTTCACCATCGGTCTGATGGTACTGATTGCGTCGCTCTCTCTCCCGAGCCTGTTGCTCGCGCGGCAGTCGGCGGGATCGGCGTCCGCCATCGGGTCGATGCGCGCGATCAGCAGCGCCCAGCTCAGTTTCGCCCTGACGTGCGGCAGCGGTTTCTATGCGCCGACGCTCCTCGACCTCGGCACAGCGCCTCCTTCCAGCACGTCGGCTTTCATCAGCCCGAGTCTTGGGAGCGCCGTCCAGACCGTTCAGGGCGGCTACATGATCCGCATGGAGGCAAC
>JBFWPD010000185.1:0-7552 GCA_050250175.1 Vicinamibacterales bacterium | reverse complement strand
CGCCAGGATGCGGATCACGCTGCGCCGGAAGACGTGAGGCGTGAGAGTCACGGCGTCGCTGCGGATCGCGGCAGCGGTTTGGCGGGCGGTTTGGAAGGAGGCTGCGAGGCGGGGGCGTCCTGCGGCTGCGTACCCGCGTCTGAAGCCTCGCGGCTGTTGATGATGCCCGAGTCGATCACCGTGCCCCCACGCGAGATCGCCTGGAAGTTCATCACGTCGGCTTCGATCTCCGCGACCAGGAACACATAGTCGTCGTCGTACCCGCGCGCGGTAATCCCGCTGGCTGGATCAATGTTCCCGCGGCGCAGCTGCCCGCCCGACCCGGTGACGAAGTGCACGATGCCCTGCTGGGGCTCCACGCGCTCGTAGAAGTGATCGTGGCCCGCAAAGACCACGCTGACGTTGTAGCTGACGAGGAGCGGCTCAATCGCCTGGCGCAGGCGGATGTCCGAGCCATGGCGCTCCCCCGACGAGTACAACGGGTGGTGGAAGTAGGCAATCTTCCACGCCTCGTTGGATCCCTTCAGCTCCGACTCGAGCCACTCCACCTGTTCGGGCTCCATATACGTCGACTCGAGGGCGAAGAAGCGGATGTCAGGATGCGGGCTGAACGAGTAATAGAGCTGGCCGTCCATGTTGAACAACTCGTAGTACCGCTGCTCACGGGAATCGTGGTTGCCGAGCGAGGCGTAGAACCTGACCCCGGCATTGAGCAGCGCGGCATACGGCACTTCGAACTTCCGTCTGAAATCCTGGGGACGTTCGGATCCATAGATGTTGTCGCCCACCGTGATCACGAGCTCGTACGGGAACGTCGAGTGGGTTGCCGCCATCTGCTTCCCGAGATCGATCTGTCCCGAGCTCCCGGAGCCGAAGTCACCCAGCACTCCGAACTTGAAGGAGTCCGCCCGATTGGGCAGCGCGATGACGTCAGCGGCTGTTGGCGGAGCCTCGACGGTCGCCGGCCCTTCGGTCTGAATCGGTGCGCACCCTTCGTGCAGCGCGAGCGCTGCGAGGGCGGCCGCCGCGGCCAGCAACTGCACGACACCTGAGGGCTCGCTCCGCATGCCAATCACTCCGGCAGCGCCTGCGGGATGACGTCACAGATCAGATGCGCGTGGGGATCCAGGATCACGAGGTGCGCTCCCACGAACCGGTACTCGAGCTCTTCCGGCATCCTGGGCAGCACGTCGAGCAGTTGCGGCGGCATCGTCGCCAGCGGCACTTCGTCGGGATAGCGGTCGTTGACGTGCACCGTGATGGTGAGCGGGTTCTCGTCCATGATTGACGCCTTGATCAGGGCGCCCTGCGGACTCGCGATCAAGTCGGCGATGGTTTTCCGGACGAAGCCCTCAATGGGGGCAAACAGATCGCCCTGCCTGGCGCCGCTTCGCGCGCTTCGCAGAGCCGACTCGAGGCCACGCTGGGCCCGGTCGATCTCATCGGGCGTGGCGGTATCGCTCACCGGTGGTGTTCCCTTCTCGATTCCGCTCCGCAGGTCGAGCAGCGCCTGCACTCGCTTGTTGAACTCCTCGACCTGCGCCGCCTCGGCGGCCGTCGCCTGTGGCGGCGGGTCCTGCGCGAGCGGATCGCCCGCCCGCGCCGCACCAGCAGCCGCGACGGCAGCGGCGACGAGGACGAGCAGGAGCGTCGTTGGTCGCAAGGTGGCCACGATTTCCTACCTTTCAGGGCGGGTGTTGTTCCCCGGTCCGCCTGCTGCCGAGAGGGACAGCCCTTCCTCGATCTTCAACTTCATCTTCCTGATGAAACGTCCCGCAACTACCGGCTCGAAGCCGCCCGCGCGGAATGCGTCCGCCCACTGGCGGTCCGTCAGCGCATCGAGCCGCTCGCAGATCCACCTGACGTCTTCGATGCCGATGCCGGCGAACAGCTCACCGTGACGGCCGCGATAGTCGAGCTCCACACGGCCGTCCGTCACGCCGAGGATGAACTCGCTCGCTTCGAAGACGTCCGGATCGCCGCGGGGGCTGTCGAACGTGCCGGAGCGGCCGAACGAGTGCCCGACGTCGCGGACGACGTACCAGCGGTCGACGCCGTCGACAGGCGCTTCAAGGCTGTACAGGCTGTTGTTCGACGGTTTCAGATCGGAGTTGCCGAGCATCGCCTGCAGTACCAGCAGTCCCTGCAGCTCGGTCGTGCCGACGAAGGGGTTGTCCACGAATGACCAGTCGCTTTCGCGGTCGAGCCCGTGGAAATCGGGTTCGTCTTCGCGGAATCGCGCGGGCAACTGCGGGTTCGGTGTCATGGCGTTGTCTGCCTGCCACTCCGGCAGGAAGTACACGGGTGGCTGGTGATAGCCGAGTCCCCAGATCAGGCGCGACGACACGACCTCGGTCGACGCTTCCGGTGGCAGCTTCACGCTCCACTCCCGCCCTTCCGGATCGCGAACGTCGTATCCGTCGCTGAAGCCGCCAACCTTGATGGCGATGATTTCGTAGCGCGCGTCGCGACTCGGCGCGAGCCTCGCGCCGCCGGGGCCATGAAACAGATTGCGCTCGCCAGCAGGGTCGACCCACAGCTGCCGGATGTCGGCCTTCCCGGTCGGCTCCTGCTGCGCATCTGGCGCCGCGAGCCCCCAGGAGACGACAGCCAGCGGCACGAGCACCACCGACACCGCGCCTCGACTCCCGTCTTTCATCGCCTGCATGAAGGCTCCGCTGCTTCTCATGGGTGCTCTCAGAATCTGAAGCCCACGCTGGCTCGATAGGCACGCGACATCGTCATCGCTCCTTCCTCGACACCAGCAAGGAAACGCGGGTCGGTCTCCCAGTGAACTCCGGGCCGCGGTGTTTCGGTGAACGGGTTGAATGTCGAGAAGCGCGCCGGATCGCTCAGCGCTGTTCGCGCAACGACCAGCGCCTCCGGATCGATGAGCCGCTCCTTCCCGAGCAGATTGAGCGCGTCGAACCGGACTACGAGCTCCCCCGTCACGAGGCCCGGCATGGGTTTGACGAACTGCAACGACAGATCCGTTCGTGCGGTGCCTCGCGCCCGGAGCTGGCCGGGCTGCGTGAAGTAGTAGGGCGCGAAGGCTGGAGCGTCACGCCCAATCGAGGGCGCAAGATCGATCCACGACACGGCCGCAAGGGGAATGCCCGATTCAAAGTGATGGAGAACAGTGAGCGTTCCGCTCCCGTAGTTCTCGCTCTCGAGGAGCGCCACCCATCCCCAGAGCTTCAGACGATGGCGGCGGTCACCCGGCAAGTCGCCACCGGGAGCGAGTCCTTCAGGAAGACTTGCGCCCGAATCGCGAATGCTCCGAAGTCTGGAGAGCGTGTAGCGAGCTCCGAGGTCCGCGCGTACACCCAGGCGGTAGTCGAGCTGCACCGTCGCTGCCGTGTAGCGAGTGGATGTGGACCCGACGCTCGCCATGCGCGCCTGTTCTCGCAGTCTCGGAACGCCGGAGAGCGACAGAATCGAGACGTCCTCTCCGCCACGCGCACTTCTCCAGATCAGATCGGTCCGCACGTGAATCGAGGTCCCAATGCTCCGGCCGAGACCGGCGGTCCACTCCGCCGCAGGGCCCAGCTGCGCCGCCGCGCGATCGCGCAGCAGCGACTGGCTGACCGTGAGACCGCTGTAGCGAGGCGTTGGCGCTGCCTGCCGAAGCCACGTCGCGACGCGGTCAGCCACGCCGGCCGAATCGATCAGGCCGTCCGTGCCGGTATTGACGGCAGGCCCCTGATACAGAAACCAGTCGCCCGCCGGCTCGAGTCGCGACGGCAGAAGATCCAGGACGTCTGGCTCGTACCGTGCGACGCTGCCATGGAGGGTCCAGCCCCAGGGCGTGTCCCACGATGCAAGGAGACGCGGGCTGATGCCGCTCCGCCGGGCCGCCTGCTCGCCACTGCCGTCAACCGACAACCGCTGCTGATCCCATCGCAGACCGGCATGCACCGTGAGTGACGAGAGCGGACGCCACTCGTCGCTGAGAAACACCCCCTCCGCACGATAGGCAAGCGCGGGCGCAGCCTGATGTCGGACGACCCAGCTCGAGCCGTTTCCGTCCAGAACAGGCAGTGCACCCAGTCCCGTGACGACGAAGCGGCTCGCGAGGATCTCGAGAGCAGGTGACGGCGAGGCCTGTTCGACCTCCCCGGTGCTCCGCTCGATGCCGACGGTGAAGTGGTGCAGACCCGACCCAATCGGGTACGCACGCCCGGCAGTCAGACGCCAGGCCATGTTGGATCGCGTGTCCTGCTGGCAATCCCGGCACGAGCCGAATCCGCCGGTCACGCTGCCGGTCTGCAGATCCCAGAACGTGGGGAGCCCGCTCGAAACGTCGTCGCTCTGACTTTTCCACCACTCGCCGGATGCGCGCGCCGCGACGAGCCATGCGTCCCGAATCAACCCTGAGTAGCCGATCGACGCGATGCGATGGGATGCACTGCGCGAGCCCAGCACCGACGGCGATTCGGGAGATACGGCTCCCTCGGGCGCGACTCCCTTCCAGTCCCTCGTTCCGGACAGGAGCAAGGCCTGCAACCGATGATCGGTGTTCAGGGCATGGGTGGCCTTCACCTCCCACATCTCCCGGCCCGTGTCGCCGCGCATCACCTCGGAGACGAGACGCCCCGACGAGAGGATGGGTTCGGCGCTGGTCCGCCCTGAGGCAAACAGCCAGGTCTGGCGTCCAGCGAGAGGAGCTCCAAGACCGAACTCCGCGTACTTCGCGCGTCCATCGAGCGGCGCCGCGCGATTGATGTCGTCGGCCAGTCGACCGGCGCTGCCGAAACCTCCCGACGCAGATCCGGTCCAGCGATCGCGTCCCGGGCGGGTGACGACGCTGATCACACCGGCGCCGAAGCGCGACGCGTCCGTTCGCACGCCGGCCGGCGCAACCGCGACCTGCTGAATCGCCGACGACCCCGAGTCGAACAAGGGCGGCTCGTTCGAAGGAGGCGAAAGACGAACAGGCGCTCCGTCCACGACCACCAGAAAGTCCGATGCACGGTCGGCAGCGCCTCCGACCGCAAGGGTCATCGCGCTGTGCACACCGCCCTCGACCGGCAGTCGATCCAGAGACGCCCGGTCCCACGTGTCCGCGACGCCCAGCGTCGTCGGCAGGCGATCGTTGTCAATCGAGACGGAAATCAGTTCGCCGGACGCCGGTCCGGCCGGCATCGTGGCGTGAGCGATCGCGGTCTCGAGCGTGGAGACGCGTGTGACTCGTCGAACCGTGACGAACGCGTCGCGCTCGAATGTGATGACGTAGTCGCCTGGAGGAAGATGGGAGATGAGATAGTCGCCGTTCCCGTCTGTCGTCGTCTCCCGCGACAACGTCAACTGCGGAGACTGCGCCCTGACGACAACGTCCTCTGCCGGAGCGCCTCTGGAATCCACGACGCGCCCGCGGACAGTGCCGGTCGACTCCTGAGCGCCGCCGGTCAGAGGGAAGCAGAGCGCCGCCACCACCAGGGCGATAAGGATTCGTCGTGCCATGGCCAGCCTGATTCGCTGTTCCGCCGGGATCAGCATGGCTGGCGGCGTCAGGCGCGGCTCGGCCGGCGCCCTGTTACAAGCAGGACGACGCCCAATGCGAGTACTGCGCCGCCCAGTACGGGAGGCAGCGGAATGGTTTCGCGATCCTCTACCTCGATCTCAATGGGTCCGATGTCGGCGACCTCATCGCGATCGGTGTACGAGATGGCGGGGATGGCCAGCATGAGAATGCCGGCAATGATCAGCACGAGACCGAGCGTGCCCATGCGAGTCATGCAATATCCTCCAGTCGAGTCAACAGACTCGACGCTGTGTAGGACAGCAATTCCTCTGCCATGTACAAGGGCAGAGCTTTGACCGGAATCAGACGCTGGGCGCATCAAATTGGATAGATTTGCGCTGTGAACGCAATCCGCTCGGCCCAGATCACCGTTCTCTATCTCTTCGATGTCGCCAGCGCGATTGACGTCTACGCCGCGAGGGGACTCCTCGGTCCGGAGGCTGGTCGCGCGAAACTGGACGACAAGACGGCGGGACCCTCGCGCGCCGAGTACGCGCAGCCGCCGGTCGTCGCCGATGGCAAGGCCTTCGGCTGCGCCGAGGTCGCAGGTTTCCGCGTCAGGGTGAAGTGCTACGACTACGGCGTGATCTCGCTCCGCCTCTCACAACCCTTCGAAGGCGACTGGCCCGCGTTCGTGACGCTCGGGCAGAGGCTCATCGAGAACGAAGATCTCGAGAATCACGCCACCGCGGCGTGCCGGCTGATCGTCGAGCGACTTCGACCGGCGTTGAGCGGACTCCGCTCGACATGGCTCAGCGAGGATTACCTGGTCTTTGCGGCGACCTCGCTCGCCCACCCGACGACATCGAGCGACCTGCTCGAACGCCACGGCCGGGACATCGCGCAACTTCTTCGCGGAGAGCGGCAGCTCCTCAGCGAGCAGGAATGCCGGACGGTCCTCGGCAATGCCGTGTCGTATCTCTCCACCGATCTGGTGGTCCCGACCTGGAATGCGTCCTTCGTGTACGACACCGAGGCTGGCGCGTCCGCCGCCATCGAGATCTTCGAGCTCGCAAACTCGCAGCTGCTCGAGTACCGCTATCACGACGACCTCCTGGAGTCGGAGCTCTCGCGCATCTATGCGTCGCTGCAGCGCCAGCGATGGACGGACCGGTTTGCCGGCCGGCGCCACACAAGGGCGGCCCGCCAGCTGCAGGCGCTGTTCATCGACGTGAACGAGCTCACGGACCGGACGGAAAACGCCGTCAAGTTCGTCGGCGACATCTATGCCGCCCGGCTCTTCGGTCTCGTCGCGGCAAGGCTCGGTCTCGATCGGTGGAAGCGGAACGTGGAAGACAAGCTCGAGACCCTCGACGACATCTACCGGTTCGCTGTCGAGCAGACCGGGATGTCGCAAGCCAACCTTCTCGAGCTGGTCATCGTGCTGATCCTGATCCTCGAGCTGGCGCTCTTCTTCACCGGCGTAATGACCTGAGCTCATGGACCGCATGGTCGCGCTTGGTCTGGCACATGGACTGCACGTCAAACGTCCGGGGAGATTGCCATGACCATGAAACGGTCGCGCTTCGCCCGAAGCGCCTTTGCAGTGTCGTTGGCCGGTCCTCTGTTCACCGCGTGCCTTCCAGCCCCGGCCGGGAACACAACCTCTGCCCAGACCGTTCACACCTCGAGCGAAGACGTCCTGATGTCAGGGAGGACCGTGCGGATTCAGACGGCTGTGGAAGGAGATGTCGCCGCGGCCGGAGAGGACATCACCATCGACGGGCCGGTGGGGGGATACGTCATGGGCGCGGGCCGCCACATTACGCTCGAAGCGCCTGTCGAAAATGACGTGTGGCTCGCGGGCGAGCAGGTCGACGTCGAGAGCGAAATCGGAAGCAACGCGATGATTGCGGGCCGGATCGTCACGCTCCGGCCTGGTACGGTCGTGAGCGACAACGCCCGCCTCGCGGGCGAACACGTACGGTCGGAGGCGCATGTCAGCCGCGATCTGAGGGTCGGCGCCATCACCGCCGAGATCGGCGGCGAAATCGAAGGCCAGGTCTACGCCGCGGCGAACCAGGTGCG
>JBFWPD010000184.1:0-7601 GCA_050250175.1 Vicinamibacterales bacterium | reverse complement strand
TCCAGGGCTGGTCGAGGAGGTCGAAAGCGGTCGGCGGCATGGGCGGAGGCATCTGTGGCTCCTTTCTGGGCCGATGGGAGCGGTGATCAGCCGTCGACGACGACGCCTAGGTCGGGATCGAGGCGGTGGGTGTGTCTAGCGTCGACTGCGGCGCGGCCGTTGGCGTCGAGGACGAGGAGACGGTGGTGACGGAGGAGGGCAGAGCGCCGCCAGGAGGGCGGTGGTGCCTGCGCGGCAAGCGCGTAGACGATGCGACGGTCGCTGAGGCCAACGGAGCGCCGCAGGAGCGCCTGAGCGAGCGGAAGATCGGGGGTGGCTCGAAGGTCGATGGGCTGGCGGCCGGCTGGATCGAGCGAGGGTTGGTCAGGCGGGCCGTAGAGCAGCACGACGGGCGCCGTCAGCTCGGCGAGGCGGGTGAGCGCCTGGTGGGCGGGATGGTTCTCGGGAGCGTCTTCCTCACGCGGATCCTGGAGCAGCTGCCAGAGCTGGCGTGAGGAGGTCGGGGAGGCGATCCAGCGCTTGTCGGCCTCGTGCTCCTCCTTGGCGATGCTGGCGGCGAGGTCGGCGCGGGTCTCGTTCCAGGCGGCGAGGAGCGCGGGCGACAGGTCAGGGGATGGCTCACGCTCGTCGTAGATGGCTTCGACGATCGTCTCGATCTCGTCTGGGAGCATGATCTCCTTCCGGCCACGGAGGTCGAGCCAGGAGCGAAGGAGGGGGTGCTCGTCGTAGACGGCAATCTGGTCGCGGCCGAACGTAGGCACGCCGTTCGAGACTGGTGGAAGTAGGAGCCAGAGGGCGGGCTTTTGCAGGGGGGTCGGGCGAGATCGACCGGAGTGGCGGTGGAGTCGGCCGATGCGCTGGAGGACGAGATCGGCGGGGGCGAGATCGGTGACCATGAGGTCGAAGTCGAGGTCGAGTGACTGCTCGATCACCTGGGTGGCGACGAGGACGGCGCGATGGGGTCGCTCGACGGTGAGATCCGTGCCGTCGTCGAAGATGACGCGGGCACCAGGCTTGCCGAAGCGGAGGAGGGTGCGCTTCTCGCGGGCGTCGCGGTCCTCGAAGAGGTAGCGGGCGTGGAAGAGGTCGAGCTGGGGGAGACCGTCGCAGGCATTGTCCGGGAACCATCGACGGAGGCAGTCGTACAGCCGCTGCGCTCGGCGAACGGTGCTGACAATTACGGCCGCGCAGCCGCCGTCGCGGAGGACGTGTTCGAGGCGGCGGGCGACGGCATCGGCACGCGCGCCGAAGGTGGAGTCGTCGACGAAGGGGTCTTCGATCGGCTCGACGGCGACGGTCACGGTTTCGGTCTTCGTGGCAACGGCGCGGGCGTTGGCGCCGGACTGGGTGGACCAGGTGATGCGTGGGTAGGCGAGGGTCGGGACGATGATCGCGTCGGAGTCGAGGGCTCCGCGGCCGGCGGCGTAGGCACGGAGAAGCTGCTCGCGGCGATGGCATGGAAGGGTGGCGGAGAGGAGGATGACGGAGGCGCCGAGAGCGGCGAGCCACTCGAGCAGACGGCCGAGCAGGGCGGACATGTAGGTGTCATAGGCGTGAACCTCGTCGATGATGACGACGGTGTGAGCGAGGCCGAAGAGTCGGACGAAGACGTGCTTGGCCTGGAGGACGGCGAGGAGCGCCTGATCGACGGTGCCGACGCCGAACGGCGCGAGGAGGCCGCGCTTGCGGTAGGTGAACCATTCGGCCGCGAGCACGTGCTGGTCGTCATGGCCTGGCGATTCGTCGTCGTCAACGGTGGTGGGGGCGAAGAGCCGATCGGCGTTCTGGCGGAGAACCTGGAGCTCGGCGGAGAGGGCGGCATGGCCGTGGAGGAGCTGGAGGTTGACGAGGTCGTCGGGGTAGCGCCTGGCGAGGAAGGGGCGGAGGCGCGAGAGCATCTGATTGCTGGTGGCCTGCGTGGGCAGCGAGAAATAGAAGCCGCGCTGTCCGAGCGAGGCGGCAAGGTGGTCGGCAAGGAAGAGGGCAGCCTCGGTCTTCCCGAGACCCATGGGCGCCTCGATGACGACGAGGGCAGGGCCGTCGAGGCGAGTGGCGACGTCGACAGCAGTCGCCTGAAGCGAGTTCGGTGCGAAAGGGAAGAGTTCGACAAAGGCAGACGGAGCGGAGGGCGCAGCGGCGCCGAGCCAGCCAAGCGCACCGAGCGCTCTACGTGCTTTGTCGGCGGCACCAGCGGCGTAGGCAGGCCAATAACGGGGGGTCTGCCACTCGGCAGGGCGAGTCTCGCCATTCAGGACGTACGGGAAGAAGTCGGCGTTGGAGCCGATCCAATCGGCGACGCTAGTGAGGCCCGCGAGGTACATGGCGGTGACGAGGTCGAGCGTCAGAGGGGATGGAGCGGGAGCAGGGTAGCCGAGGGCGTCAGCAAGCGCGCTGACGAGGTCGCGTCGTGCGTCCCGCCAGCGGCCCCTGCCGGCTTCGTCCGGCTCCATCGTGACCTTTCGGAGGACGGATGGCGATGGGAAGATGCCGTGGTGGCCACCGACGGCAACGCCAGCAACGTTGGCGACGAGCGGAGGGAGCGCGTAGGGTGGCGCGCTCAGTAGCGTCGGCAGCGTGTGGGCTGAGATCCAACCGTGAGGGAGGCGGTCGCCGAAAGGTTCAGGAGGACTGGGGAAGCCGGACGCACGGATGCGGTCCCAGGCCCGGGCGTCCTGACGAGCGAAGGCGGGAGACGCCTTCCCAAGGTCATGGAGTCCTGCGAAAAATGCGATCCATCGTCCGGCGGCCTCTGGGCATTCAGTCATCCCCAGCGCCGATGCGACGTGTGCTCGAGCGGCCGTGGGGAGTACGTCGCGCCACATCGCGTGAGCGACCTGGGCGACGTCGATCAGGTGGGCGAGGAGCGGATGGTAGGACGGCGGATTGGACTTGTCTCGGGAGAGCTTGGCCCACAGGGAATTGAGCGGGTCCGACTTCCCGGCCCCTAGGTAGTTCATCATCGTGCCCTCCCCTACGCGCGCATCATTGCACAGTCACGCAGCGGTGGTGCAGCCTCGATCGTCCAGACCAAATGTGCCATCAGGCCGGGAAGCGCACTATCGCAGTCTACTGTGCTATGTAAGGGAGGTACGGAGTAGGTCCAAATGTTACGGCCTTCACCGGCTCGTTCCCGGGCGGCCAGCCACTCTGTGAATCCGGGTGCCGTTGCGCGAGAATTCAGAAGCGTCCAGTCGGCGCAAAAGACGCAAGCATGCCAACTCTCTTGGAGAAACAGGTTAGTCCGCGTTGCGCCTCGCGTTGAGGAATTGGTCAAGATCCTCGCGCCTGAAGCGGACTCCACCCCCGATCACCGAGCTTCGCGGCCGGGATGACGCCCTCGCGTGCCCACCGACGGATCGTTTCCTCTTTGGACGCCGAGGCAGGCCGCAGCCTCAGGGGCCGGTGCCCATGATCTCAGTGAACGTGACTAACGTGGACTAACGTCTTCGGCCCTGGGCGGAGGAGAGGGCGAGCACATACATGGCCGTATGCGCTAGCCGAGCTCGAATCCTTCGGCTCGACGCCGCTCGAGGAACCGGTCCAGATCTTCGCGCTTGAAGCGGAAGCCGCCTCGGTTGCCGAGCTTGGCAGCTGGGATCACACCCTCGCGTGCCCAGCGCCGCACGGTCTCGACATGCACGCCCAGGTACTTGGCTGCTTCGGGGGTGCGTATCCACTCATGTTGTTCGCTCATACCTCGATCCTATCAAAGCGTGATATAATGAGTCAACACCTGTTGGAGCGGCCAGATGCGTGCGATCGTCTACTGCCGAGTCTCAACCGACGCTCAGGAGCGAGACGGTACCTCGCTCGACACGCAGGAGCGCGCATGTCTCGACTTTGCTCGCAAGCAGGGCTGGCGCGTGGTGGAGGCCATCCGTGACGCCGCCAGCGGGTTCTCGCTTGACCGCCCGGGCATTGAGCGAGTCCGCGAGTTGCTGCGAGCGTGCGCGGTCAATGACCGAGAAGGTTGAGGACTCGCCACTCGGCAATCTGGTGATCAGCCCGTAGCGCGGCGTGTGGCCTTCACGGAGATGGGCCTGATCGCGCGGGTGCTGTGTGAACCAGCAACTCCCATTACAACGCTCAACCGGGCGGGCCCGATTATTCGCCATTGAACGACTCATCCAGAACGTAGGACCAATGCTCGGACGAGATCCTGCCACCGACCTGGCGGTACTTGATGCAGTCCTGCCGTCGCGGCGGTTGGCAGATGACCGGGAACGCTCTTGGCCGGATCCATAGGCCATCGGCATCGACGTGGCCCGACTCTGGATGCCGCCGACCATTACGCACGACGGGACCGTGCGCTAGTGGCGCTACATTGCTTCTCGGGCCTGCGGTCCGGTGAGATCGTCCGCCTACGCTGGGAGAATTTCGCCAGCGGGCTGACGCAGCCGGCGGCGCCGTCGAGACACTGGCCGGACCAGTCTTCAGCGTGCGCTGGCAACTAGACCGATCTCTCAGCTACCAGGCGGCTCGTGACGTGATCGAGGATGCCTGCCGTCGAGCAGCGCCCCAACTATAGAGGCAGCCACGTTACGCGCGGCCTACGCTTCCTGGCTGCACAGCCAAGACTCTTCGATCATGAAGTCGCTACGACGCTGGGTGTAGCCCGCGTACGAAGTGTCACGGCTCCTTCGCTTTCATACCGTGCTCGACGCCAAGCGCACCCTCAGGAAGAGGTTGTCACCAAGAGGCTCTCGCCGCATGGTCGGGACGTGCGCTGGTCGAGCGGTAAACCTGGGCGGTTCATTCTGGATCTGGGGTCCAAGGAAGTCGGACTGTCGGACAATAGTCGGTTGTAAAGTTAGGATCGGCCAGGTGTGCAAGTATGCGACGGCGTAGCCGCCGTTGGCGTGAATGCACTCGATCCGTCAATTTGCGCTGGCCGTCTTCAGTCCCGACGGATAATCGTTGAAGCATGCCCAACCCTCCAGGAAGGGGCGGTTCAACCTGCAGACCAGTGAAGTCAACGGAGAGAAGAGCGCAGTGAAGCATTCTATTGACACCTATCCCTCAGACAGAGAATAGTTCCTCGCCCGTAACGATCATTCACCTTACCGCGCGCCGTCACGTTCGGTGGCGGAGTCGAAGACTGAATCCAAATCTCGTAGCGACCGAGCCGAGGGATACATGCGACTTCTGGTTGTTGAAGACGATGCGAAGCTCGCGACGACGCTGCGTGAGAGGCTGACGAAGGCGCAATACGTCACCGATGTGGCGACGGACGGGAATGAAGCGCTCGACTTTACCAGTACGACAACGTACGACGCCGTCATCCTTGATGTGATGTTGCCTGGCGTCGATGGCCTCAGCGTCTGTCGTCGGCTGCGTGCGAAGGGCGCCGTGACGCCGATCTTGCTGCTCACAGCCCGCGACTCGGAGATGGATAAGATCGCGGGGCTGGACAGCGGCGCCGATGATTACGTGACCAAGCCGTTTGGCTTTGGCGAGCTTCTCGCGCGCCTGCGCGCGCTGCTCAGGCGTGAGGCAACGCGCAAGGAAGCCGTCTTCCGATTCTCAGACCTCGCTCTCGATCCGTCGTCCCAGGCCGTCTACTGGGCCGATCGATCGATCGAACTCACGGCTCGCGAGTACCGGATCCTTGAGACATTGGTGCGGCGACCGACCTGGGTGGTCAGCAAGGACGCGATCATTGAGAGCGTCTGGGGTTTCGGATTCTCCGATTCATCGAATCTCGTCGAAGTCTACATCCGGCGCCTGCGGCGGAAGCTCGAAGAACACGGCGCGCCACCACTGATCCAGACCGTGCGCGGCGCCGGCTACCGCCTAGTAGAGCAGGAACTGTGACTGGATGGGGGGCGCGCCTCCCTGCGCGCGCCCGCCTAACGATCTGGTACGTCATCCTCCTGCTGGGGACGCAGATTGTACTCGGCGTCCTGATGATCTGGCAGGTGTCGCGAGCGCTGTACGCCAATGCCGACGAACTCCTGCGCACGCGCGCCGCCGCCGTCGAGGAAGAGGTCGACCAGGAGGACGGTCGGCTGACCTTCGAAACGCAGCGAAACGGGAATGTCACAGTGCCCGACGCAGCGATCATCCTGGACATCGTAAGAATCTGGGATACAACGCTTACGCCAGTCTATCAACAGGAGACGATGAACGGCCTTCCGCCGGCAGACACCAGGGATCTCACGAACGCGCTCGGCGGCGTGATCGGCCTGGCCACAATCGAAGCCCCTGACGGCACACGGATTCGGATCTTCACCATGCCGGTTCGTGAGCAAGGCGCGATTGTCGGCGCAGTGCAGGTCGGCTACACGCTCTCAGAAGTTGAGGCAATCCTGGAGCAGCTTCAGCTCCTTGGGGTGTTTGGCCTCCTGATCGCGCTGGCCATAGCCGTCGGCGGCGGCCACTTCCTGGCCGGACAGGCCCTAACGCCGGTCGACTCGATTACCCGCACGGCGCAACGACTGAGCGCGAGCGATCTCTCGCTTCGACTCAACCTCCAACTTCCGAACGACGAGCTCGGCCGACTGGCCCGCGCGTTCGACAGCATGATCGAACGGCTGGAGCAAGCCTTTCAGCAGCAGAGGCGATTCACGGCCGACGCCTCGCACGAGCTGCGTACACCGCTCGCCGTCGTTCGGTCACAGATTGAGGCGGCGCTCGATCACCCTCGCGACGCCGCATACGATTCGATGGTCCTGCAGAGCGTCCGCCAGGAAGTCGAGCGCGTGGAACGGATTGTCGAGAGCCTGCTCTTCCTGGCGCGGGCGGACGCCGGGCAGTTACCGGAGATGGTTCCGCTTGACCTCGAAGAACTGATCGCCGAGGCCACCGAGCGGAGCGCACAGCGATTCGCAGAGCAAGGCATCCAGTTTACAGTGCGCCTCGACGAGACCGAAACGGTACTCGGCGCCCCGACGCTCGTCAGCCTCGTACTCTCGAACCTGCTGGATAACGCCGCCAGTCACACGCCCGCTGGCGGGGCGGTACGCCTGGCGCTCCGTCGCGCGCCAGACGGCGTCACGGTCGAGGTGTCCGATACCGGAACTGGCATTTCCGAAGAGAACGTCCCTAGGATCTTCGAGCGATTCTATCGTCCGGATGCTTCCCGCAGCCGGATGGCTGGCGGAAGCGGCCTGGGCCTGGCGATTTGCGCCTGGGTGGCGCAGGTCCACGAGGGACAGCTCACGGTGCAGAGCCGTCTCGGGCTCGGGACGACGTTTGAGCTCCGGCTGCCGTCCGCGAGCGCCATGGCATCCGGGCGCCCGCAAGATCGGTCCAGGCTGGGCGATTCACCGCCAGCTTCCGCCGTGTCGGCGCGACACCGCCAGGTAGGTTAGCGCGACCTGCCAACTGCCGCTGGCGAGATCGGCCGGCCCGGATATTCATGTTCGATTCAGCTTGAACTCCCAGACTCGGAGATGGCTGGCCCGCACGGACGCTCGGTCCGGGGCCGACACACAATCCGCCTCCGCCGTCACGGCTTCGAGATCTTGCCTGATCTGCCACATCCGATGCCGTTGCCCGCGCCGTTCTGGAGCTTCCTATGTACGTTCATCTTCGCGCCATCCGAGGTGGCGAATGGACGCGAATGCAGCCTACGCTCACGTTCGCTCCTGGGCCAAATT
>JBFWPD010000183.1:0-7623 GCA_050250175.1 Vicinamibacterales bacterium | reverse complement strand
GGCGGATTCGTTCCAGCAACCCGGGCGATTCGCTGCACCAGCTCGTTGAGCGTCGTGTATTCGCCGCCTGCCAGGATATACGTGTGTCCTGCCGCGGCCGGGTGCTCGCCGGCCAGCCGGATACCCACGATCAGGTCGTCGATATACGTCAGATGGTAGTAGATTCGGCCGCGTCCGAGCATCGGGAAGCGGCCCCGCGCGACGCCACGAAACAGTTTGAGCAGCCGCCGGTCGCCCGGTCCGTAGATCCCCGTAGGCCGCACGATCGCGACCTCGATCCCGCGCCGCTCGCCGGTCTCGCGCGCGAGCCGCTCCCCTTCCAGCTTCGTGACCTGATAGATGTCCCCCGGCTTGAGCGGGGCGTTCTCGTCCGCTGGCGGGTGTTCGACGTCGCCGTGCACGCCCACGGTGCTGCAATGGACAACGCGTCGTACCTTCGCAACGGCCGCGGCCTCGACGATCGCGCCGGCAGCGGTCACGTTCACTTCCCGGTATCGACTCTCGGGGACGCCCGCCTCGCGGTAGATCGCCGCGATGTTGTAGACGACGTCTGCCCCTTCGACGGCGGCCGCCAGCCCGCGAGGGTCCGTGATGTCGCCAACCACGAGCTCGATGCCGGCAGCTGCCAGCGTCGCGCCGCGATCGGCGCTGCGGACGAGTGCGCGCACATGATGACCGCGTGCGGCAAGAGCGCGGGCCAGGTGCCCGCCGGTAAAGCCCGTTGCTCCGGTTACGAGCGTGCGCACCGTTCGGCGACGAGGGTGACCGGCGACCCGATGAGCGTCGTCAGCCCGACGCCGCGGAGAACGGCCTCGGAGGTGGTCGTGAACCGGCGCGACCCGAGTGCCTTGTGGACGGCGATCGGCAGGACGAACTGCCGGTGCATTTCACGGATTCTGAACCCGGCTCGATCGAGGACGTCGCGCACCTGACTGTCGGCAATCACGCGATACGGTTCAGTGGGTCGCCCGGTGGCGTGCAGCAGGCGCCGCCACGCTGACTGGATCGCGGCCGTGCTCGTGATGGACGGATAGTCGATCACGACGCGGTCCGACGCCACGCGGCAGTACTCGGACAGACAGGTACGCCACTGCGGTGTGTGCATCAGCACGCGCAGGCTGACGACGACGTCGAACGAGCGATCGGGAAAACCGAGGGCGTGGGCATCGCCTTCGCAAAAGTCGATTGCCGCGCCCTCCTCCGCTGCACGCCGCCGTGCGACGGCGAGCATCTCGCTGGAAGGGTCGATGCCCGTGACGGCGCCGCCCTGCCTTGCAAGGAGAAGAGCTGCCCGTCCCGTTCCCGTGCCGACATCGAGGAGACGTCGTCCTTCTACCGGACCCACGAAGCGAAGGAGGACGTCTGCCTGCCCTGCCGCGACCAGATCGCCAATCGGACCGCCGAATCGCCGATCGTCGAACGTCCGGGCGGTCGTGGGGTCTGCGTAGAGCGAGTAGCTGTAGTGATCCTTGGCCGAGGGCCCGCTCACGCCAGATCCTTCGCGGCGGTCACGGAGACGGATGGCGGATTCAGGGCGGCGTACGCGCGACCGGTGCGCTCGAGGTACGCCTCGTAGCTGTACCGCGTATCGGCGAGCTGTTTCGCCTGACGTCCGATCTGCGCGGCGTAGGCGCGATCGTTCAGCGCCGAGAGCAGGCCACGCGCGAATCCTTCGGGTGATGCATCGGTCAGGATTGCGCTGTCGTCGTCCAGTACCTGCGTGTGTGTCAGGAGGCGCGTCGCGACGATCGGCTGTCCGGAGCGCAGGTACTGATAAATCTTCAGGGGCGTGTTCGTGCCGCGCGACCTGGGTGATGCGAGTGCGTTGGCCGCCAGAAGGTATGCAGGGATCTCGGAGGCAGGCCGCTCACCCGCGAAGATCGTGACGTCGCCGATGCCGGCGGCGTGTGCCGCCCGTGCGGCCAGCTGCACCTGATCGGGTTTGCCGCCCGCCATCAGGAGACGCGCGTCCGGCCGCTGCTGTCTGACGACGGCCATCGCGGCGAAGAGCAGATCCAGCCCCTGATAGGCTTCGAATGTGCCGGTGTAGACGACCAGGGGCGCGGTGTCTGCGATCCCATGTGTCCGGCGTACCGCGCGCGCGTCGTCGACCGTGGCGGCATCCTCCGCCGACCCCGGCGCGTTCTCGATCAGAATCACGTTCGCTTTCGGCGCGATTGCCCGGACGGTGTCTTCGAGCGCCGCGCAGATCACGATGACGGCGCGCGACTGCCTGATCATCAGGCGCTCGATGATCTCGAAGGGCCACCGTACGAGCGCCGATCCGCTGAACGCGAAGTTGTTCATCTGTTGCGGCAGGCTCGAGTGCATGTCGTACAAGTGCGGAACGCGCAAAAGACCCGCCAGGATGATCCCGATCAGGCCGCCTTCTTCGTGCGAGTGGACCGCGTCGTAGCGTCCTGCGAAGGCGCGCCTCAGCGCGCTCAGCGAGAGCGACACGTCGAGCGGGATCTTCGCGAGCGACGGTCCGATCTTCACGCCGTTGACGAACGGCGGCCGCAGGCAGCGGAAGATTCGCAGCCCGGACATCGTGACGTTCTTGCCGAAGGGATAGGTGACGAGATCGACTTCGTGCCCGAGCGCCGTCAGCGCGCGGATCCGGTGGTACTCGCTGAACGGCGTCCCGCGCGGCTCGAAAAACGGCTCGGGCGCGATCATCAGAATGCGCACAGGTCTCATGATTCTCGCACGAAACCGTGGTACATTCGCCGACTGCTGACCCGCATGCCGGACACTCCTGCGCGCAGCACGCGCATGAAGCAGATCGCGTTCATGGCCATCAAGCTGGCGGTGAGCGTGGCGCTGCTTGCGTTTCTCTTTTCGCGCGTCGATCTGTCGTCGCTCGGCCAGCGTCTGGGCGACGCCTCGATCGGCTGGCTCGCGGCAGGGCTTCTCATCTACTTCGGCAACGTGCTCGTGAGCACATGGCGATGGCGCCTGCTGCTCGGCACGCAGCATGTGAGCGTGCCGTCCACGCGGCTGCTCGGCTCGTATCTGGTGGCGACCTTCTTCAACAACTTCCTGCCGAGCAACATCGGCGGCGACGTCGTCCGGATTCGCGATACGGCGGGCCCGGCGGGATCGAAGACGCTGGCGACGACAGTCATTCTCGCCGACCGGGGCATCGGGCTCATGGGGCTGGTGTTCGTCGCGGCCGTCGGCGCGACCAGGGCCGCGGGGCTGCATTCCGACGGCGCGATGCCCATCTGGCCGGCCTGGCTGTGGGCAGGGTTCATCGCAGGAGGTGCAGTGGCTGCACCGGCAGTGCTCGCCCCCTCTCGTGTCGCGCGGGCGTTGCGGCCGCTGACTGTCTTTCATCCGGAGTGGATCGGCGAGCGCATCGATCGGCTCACGGCGGCGCTCGACAGGTTTCGCGCGAGCCCTTCGGCGATGCTCTGGTGCTTCACCGGTGCGGTTGGCGTGCAGGCGTTGCTGGTGCTGTTCTATCTCTCGGTTGTCTACGCGTTTCACCTGCCGGTGAACGCCTGGGACCTTGCCGTCGTCGTGCCGGTGTCGTTCCTGCTGCAGATGCTGCCGGTGTCGGTGGACGGCTTTGGCATCAGGGAAGCCACGTTCTCCTTCTACCTGACGCGCCTGGGGGTGCCGCTCGAGCTCGCGGTCCTGCTGCCCCTGGCCGCACAGGTCCTCATCATGGTGTTCTCGCTGACCGGCGCGGCGGTGTACGTAATGAGGCGTTCACACGCCGGGCCTGCCGCCGCGGGACTCTGACGCTTCAATGGCCGATCCGCTGCGCGATGTGGAGCAGGCGCTCTGGACTCTGCTGACGAGTGCTGCCGCGGACGTCGATCGGCGCGGCCTCGTGGCCCGGCTGGTCTCGTCGCCGGAACTGCACCATCTGCGCCGCGCCTGGGCCGTGGAGTCGCCGCTCGCTCCGCTCTCCGATCCGCAGTCTCCGTCTCGTGTGCCGGACGACGACGTCGCCTTCGTGCGGCTGGCGTATGAGACCTTTCTGCGCCGGCCGGCAGATGAAGGCGGACTCGCGCACTACGTGAAGGCTCTTGCTTCAGGCGAGGCGCGAGCCGCGGTCGTTCGCTCGCTGGTGCTGTCGGACGAGTTCGGCGAGCGGTTTCGCGATGTCCCGCGCGACACGCAGCTCTGTGAGCTCGCGAATCCCGCCAAGTGGGACAACGACGAATGGCTGGCGATTCTGCGGAGTCTCGGGCTCTCTGACGACAAGCTCGTCATGCACCGGAAGCCGTACGAGTTCGCGCAGCTCATTTACGGCTGCCGCAGGCTTGGCGCGCTGCACGAGCGCAGCACGGTCATCAGCGTGGGAGCCGGCCACGAGCATGTCCTCTACTGGCTCGCCAATCACGTTCGGCTTGTCCTGGCCACAGACATGTACGAAGGTGTGTGGCAGAGCTCGCACGCACGCGAGGGAGACCCCGAAGTACTGAAGCGGCCGGAGGCGTTCGCGCCGTTCCCCTACCGCCGTGATCACCTGATCTTCATGCAGATGGACGGCCGCCGGCTTGCGTTCCGGGACGAGTCGGTCGACATCGCCTACTCGCTCTCGTCAATCGAGCACTTCGGCGGGCTGGAGGGTGCCGATCAGACGATGCGGGAGATGGCGCGCGTGCTCAAGCCCGGCGGGTTGCTGGCGCTGGCGACCGAGTACGTTGTGTCGGGACCGGTGCGCGAGGAGACGTTTCAGCCGCGCGAGTTCATGACGCTCATCGATCAGCCGGACCTGGAGCTCGTCGAACCGATCGATGTGAGTGTCTTCAACCGTTACCGGTACTCGCCGGTTGACCTCGAGCGCAACCCGCTGCAGGCGCCGCACATGCTCGTGCGGCTCGGGGACACGGTCTTCACGAGCGTGATGGTGTTCCTGAGAAAGCGCGCGGCCCGCCCACCCGCTCCCGAGCCGGATCCTCGGACGCTTATCGACTGACCGGGCGGAACCGCATCTGCGCGCCAAGGTGGCGGTGATCCTGTGACGCTGGATCCCGCGCACTCGGCACGAACCCCTCTGACGACTCGGCGGTCAGCAGGTATCGATGGTCCGCGATGCCTCGAATCCCGTCGGCTGGCAGGTTGAAGCGGGCGATCTCCCCAGGCTTCAGGTCCACGCGAGTCGTGCCGGCGCCCATTGAGAGTGACAACGTCGTGACCACGGGCGACCACGCTTCGACTTCGAGATGCGCAATCGGATCGACGGCCCGCACGATGATGTCCGCGCGTCCGTCGGCTGATACCCACATGCCATCGGGTTCGGGCGGAAACGCATTCTCGTCGAGGAAATACAGCAGCAGGAACGGGTCGTGCCCGTACTGCACGCGCCCGCGAACAGGAGCAGTGGCCAGCATCACCGGCAGGTCCTGCGCCATCGTCAACTCGACCGGCAGCATCCGCAGCGGTCCACTCTCGGCAACCGTCCACGTGAACTTGGCGGCGTCGAACGGCGTCACCAGCAGCTTGACGGTGAAGAGGAGTCCGCCGATCCACGCCGCGATGGCCGGTATGCTCGTGGTCAGCCCGGGCGTGAGGAAGAACAACACGGGATACGCGCTGAGCAAGTACCGATTGCCGGGAGGTCCGCCTCCCCCGCTCCAGGTAAAGGGCAGGATGAGCAGCAGCCCGACGCAGGCGACGACGAACGCCCCGAAGACCATCGTGCGCCATGCGTCGCGGCGGTGTCTCGAACCGAGCCAGGCGGCGATCGCAATGACACCGGGAAAGTAGTACGGCACGAAGCCGAAGTGGCGGCCGACGAGGAAGTACTTGATGTTCCGGACGAATCGCTCCGGGGCGTCGGGATTCGTGAGGACTTCGAGTGCCGCGCTCCCGTCGGTCATCACGGTCCCCTGGCCGCGCTGAAATGACTCCCAGGTTCTTCCCGGCGCATCGAACGGGAATCGCCCGTAGAAGACGCGGCGATCGTATCCACCCTGATAGTTGAACTCGCCCGAGATGGCAGCCGTCGCCGCAAAGAACAGCATCGTGGCGGCGACCGCCGTCGATCCGACCACGAACCCCCAGATCCACCGCCGCCGCCACCAGGCGAGCATCACGAGCGGAGCGACGAGCAGCGCGTTGGGAAACGGCTTCGAGTAGGTCGCAATCCCCAGCAGAACCGCGGCAGCCAGATCGGTCCATCGGCCCGCGAGTACACCGCGCGGCACCGAGACCATCTCGGGTGCCGGCCCGTTCGGAGTGCCGGCGTCGAACGGCGTGTAGCGGACCTCCTTGTACAGCCACAGAAAGTACGCGAAGAAGACGAGCGCGACGTTGAAGATCTCCGGCATCAGGAACACGCCGTAGACGGGAACGGCGGCCGCCGCGAAGAACGCCGTCGTGAAGAGGGAGGCAACCGTGGGCGAGGCCCCCTGCGCGACGAGAAACATGTACGCACAGACGCCGATGCCGACGAGCAGAAGCGCGTGAAAGGCCAGGATTCCGTTCAGCCCTGCCACGCGCACGAACGGCGCGGCAAACAGCGAATACGCGAACGATTTGCCGTAGTACGCGCGATCGGTGCCTGGGTCGGTCCGCCCGATGAAATGGACGAATGGGAACGGCGGTCTGACGCTGACGCGCAGCTGTCTGCCCTGCTTCAGGAAAATCCCTTCGGGGCCCGATCCGTACAGCGCGGCGAAGCGTTCGTAGTCGCCGCTCTCGAAGCTGAGGTTCCCGTCGTACGCGACGCTGAGGGCCATGCTGACGTAGGTGGCCTCGTCGCTCTTGACGCCATACGCGGTCTTCGGCACGTCGACCGTGCACGCGAACGAAAGCAGCAGTGCAAGGATGACGACGGCGAGCAGGGCCGGGGCGCGGTGCGAGATGGTGGAGACCGGCGTCATGGCGTCGAGACCGCGCGGCGACCAGTGAGAAAGGTCAGATCGCGTGCCAACACGCCGCGCCGGTTGGTCGCACGCGACACTTCGTGCAGGATGTCGTACAAGCGCTCCATCTTCCGGACGAACGCCGCGATGTCGTAGATCCGCCCGGTCTCGCTGGCGGCGGCCGAGAGCCGCTGCCGCTCCTCGGGATGATCGATCGCCCAGACGATGCGTTCGGCCAGCGCCGATACGTTTCTTTTCGGGACGATGACCGCGTCCCTGTCGTCCGTGAGGATGTCCAGCAGGCCGTCCGCATCCGTCGAGACGATCGGCTTCCCCATCGCCAGAGCCTCGAACGCCGTGATGGGCGTCCCTTCCCAGAGTGACGGGAACACGCTCAGGTCGAAGGCCGAGAGCGTCGCAGCCACGTCGCGACGGAACCCGGCGAACACGAAACGCTCGCCCAGGCCAAGGGCCGCGGCCTGCGCTTCGAGGGCGGGCCGCAGGGGCCCCTCACCCACCAGAAAAAAGCGCGTGCCTGGGCGCTCAGCGACGACCGTCGCGGCTGCCTCGACGAGGAACTCGTTGCCCTTCGAGTCGTGGAGGCGGGTGACCGTGCCCACCACAAACTCGTTGGGAGCGATCCCGAGCTCGCGTCGAGCCTCGGCGACCTCTTCCGCGCTCCGTGGACGGCTGAATTCCTCGAGCGGCACGCCAAGGTAGACGACCTTGACCTTCGACCGAGGGATCAACCGGGCGTTCACGACGAACTCGGCCGTACTCTCAGACACCGCCAGGG
>JBFWPD010000182.1:0-7638 GCA_050250175.1 Vicinamibacterales bacterium | reverse complement strand
GTGACGCCGATCAGGCGCGCGCCGACTTCATGCCGGACTTCACGCGCTCGGCGAGCGCGGCGAATGCGGCACTGCTCGTCGCGGCGAGGTCGGCGAGGCTCTTGCGGTCGAGCGTGATGCCCGCCTGCTTCAGGCCACTCATGAACTGCCCGTAGGTCAGTCCGTGCTCGCGGGCGGCGGCGTTGATGCGCACGACCCAGACCCGGCGGAAATCGCGCTTCTTGCGACGCCGTCCGACGAAGGCGTACTTGAGCGCCGTATCAACCGACTCTTTCGCTGCGCGATAGAGCTTGCTCTTGTTGGCGTAGTAGCCCTTGGCAAGGCCAAGCAGCTTCTTCCGCTTCGCGCGACGAACAGTCCCTCTCTTTACACGCGGCATTGCTTCCAACTCCTCATCAGGCTACAGGCTACTGGCTTCAGGCTCCGGGCGACAGGCTTCGGGCTTCAGGCACGATTCGATCGGCACACTTCGAACGGGTCCGAGGCTGTCGACCGGGCACTCGCCTGGAGCCTGTCGCCCGTAGCCTGTTCTGCCTGAAGCCTGAACATTACTTATACGGGAGCATTCGGGCCAGCTTCGGCGAATCGGCCTCGGAGGCCGTCGTCGTGCCGCGCAACCCGCGCTTCCGCTTCGTCGTCTTGCTGCTCAGAATGTGGCGTTTGAACGCCTTTGCACGCAGAAACTTGCCATTCTTGGTCCGCTTGAAGCGCTTGGCGGCGCCGCGGTGTGTCTTCAGCTTCGGCATTTCGCTCCCCGTCCTTATTCCCTGGCCGTCGTCGCCGTCCCCGCCGTCGCCCTCGATTTCCCGCCGCCGCCCTGCGGACGCCGGCTGAGGATCGTGTGCATCTGGTTGCCTTCCATGCGAGGCATCGACTCGGCAATCGCCACTTCGGCGAGTTCATTCACCAGCCGCTCGAGAATCCGCCGCCCGATCTCCGGATGCGCCATCTCGCGGCCACGGAAGAAGATCGTCGCCTTGACCTTGTCGCCGTCCTCGAGGAAGCGCTCGATGTGCTTCTTCTTGAACTGGTAGTCGTGCTCATCGACCTTGGGCCGGAACTTGATCTCCTTGACCAGGATCACTTTCTGATGCTTCCGCGCCTCGCGCGTCCGCTTCTGCTCCTGGTACTGGTACTTGCCGAAGTCCATGATCCGGCAGACCGGCGGTACCGCCGTCGGCGAGATCTCGACCAGGTCAAGACCCTTCTGCTTCGCTATCGCCAGCGCTTGGGGCGGAGGCATGATGCCGAGCTGTTGCCCGGTATCATCGATGACACGAATTTCGCGGACCCGGATGCGTTCGTTGGTGCGAACCCGATCGTCTCGGCGCGGTGATCTGTCGAATGCGATAACGGCCTCCCCGGAAAGTGACGACCCCGACCTACGCGACCTTCTGCTGAATCTCGGAGCGCGCCCGCTCGATGAAGGCCGCGACCGGCGAGGCGCCCAAATCGCCGCCCGCCCGTGCCCGCACTGCCACCGTGCCCTCGGCGCTCTCCCGGTCGCCTACGACCAGCATGTAGGGGACCTTCTGCAGCTGCGCCTCACGGATCTTATACGAGACCTTCTCCTGCCGCGCGTCGACTTCGACCCGCAGACCCGCCTCGGCCAGCCGGCTGCGCACCTGCTCGGCGTACTCGACGTGCCGATCGGCTATGGGCAGCACAACGGCCTGGACGGGTGCCAGCCACAGCGGGAAGGCGCCGGCATAGTGCTCGACCAGCATCGCGATGAACCGCTCGAAACTGCCGAAAATGGCGCGGTGGATCACGACGGGCCGGTGTTCGGCGTTGTCGGCCCCCACATACTTCAGGTCGAAGCGCTGCGGCGCGTTGTAATCCAGCTGAATCGTTGCGCACTGCCACTTCCGGCCGATGGCGTCGGTGATGTCGAAGTCGATTTTGGGACCGTAGAAAGCACCATCGCCTTCGTTCACGACGTACGGCAGCCCGACAGCCTCGAGCGCCTTGCGAAGCTCGGCTTCGGCGTGATCCCATGTGGCGATTTCGCCCAGGAACTCCTCGGGCCGCGTCGAGAGCTTCATCTCGGGTGTCATCCCGAAGTCGCCATAGACGCGCTGCACCAGCCGGAGCACGCGCTCGACTTCTTCGCCGATCTGGTCTTCCCGGACAAAGCAGTGGGCATCGTCCTGCGAGAACTGGCGGACGCGCGTCAGGCCCGACAGCACGCCGCTGGCCTCGTTCCGATGGAGCGGCGTCTGTTCGTGCAGACGGAGCGGGAGATCGCGATAGCTCCGCACCGCGCTGGCGAACACGAGCATGTGGCCAGGGCAGTTCATGGCCTTCACGCCCATCGCCTCGTGCTCCGATTCGACGAGGAACATGTTCTGCCGGTAGTGCGACCAGTGCCCGGAGGTTTCCCAGAGTGCCTTGTTGAAGATGATGGGCGTCTTCACTTCCTGGTAGCCGGCCGGGTAGAGCATCTCGCGCATGTACGTCGCAAGTGTCTGGTACAGCCGTGTGCCCTTGTCGAGCCAGAACGTCGCGCCCGGCGCCCAGGGATGGAACATGAAGAGTCCCAGCTCCCGGCCGATCTTCCGGTGGTCGCGCTTCTTCGCCTCTTCGAGACGCGTCAGGTACGCCTGCAGCTCCTTGTCGGAGAAGAAGGCCGTGCCGTAGATGCGCTGCATCGGGGCGTTGCGCGCATCGCCCTTCCAGTACGCGTTCGAGGTGCTCAGGAGCTTGAACGCCTTGAGCTTTCCCGTCGAGGGGACGTGCGGGCCGAGACAGAAGTCGACGAACGTCTCCTTGTCCTTGATCGTGTAACAGGAGACCTCGCGCTGTCCCTCCGTCTTCTCCTCGATCAGCTGCACCTTGAGGGGCTCGCCGCGCGTGGTGAAGAAGGCGCGCGCCTGCTCGCGTGGCCACATCTGGCGCTCGAACACGAGATCTTCCGCGGCGAGTGCCTTCATCTTCTGTTCGATGGCCTCGAGGTCCTCGGGCACGAACGGCCGGGGCACGATGAAGTCGTAGAAGAAGCCCTCGTCGGTCGGGGGGCCGATACCGCACTGAACATCGGGAAACAGGTGGGTCACCGCCGCCGCGAGCAGGTGGGCCGTGCTGTGGCGGTAGACCCGCAGGGCCTCCGGCCCCTCGGCCGTCAGCACGCGGACCGACGCGTCCTTCTCGAGCGGGTAGTCGAGATCGACCACGTCTCCGTCCACCGTCCCCACGAGCGCCGCCTTCGCCAGACGTGGAGATATCGACTCGGCGACATCGCGGACGCGCGCGCCCCTATCGACAATCCTCGTGGACCCGTCTGGCAAGGTGACAGTAACGTGACTCATTCGGTGCGGTTATCAGGGCGGGAGCTGGTAGGCACGGGTGGACTCGAACCACCGACCTCCTGCGTGTCAAGCAGGCGCTCTAACCTCTGAGCTACGCGCCTATGTCCTCTAAATACAGGCGTTAGGCGAACGGACATTATAGCAGAGGGCAGGACGGGCGTGACAGGGGGCAGGAAGGCAGGAAGGGCGGGAGGGTTGGGAAGGCACGCGGTTACTGTTGTTCGCCCATGACGAGACGCTTCGGGGCGCGCAACCACCACCTCGGATCTCTCCACGTGAGCGAGCGGACGACCTGTTCCCGCGCGACGCGGTCCATGACGGTGATCACGTCGGCCCGGACCTGGCGGCACCAGTCGGCGCCTTCGTTCGTCATGGCCCTGAATATCACCGCCTGCTCGGGCTCTCCCGGCGGCACGGTGTACTTCAGCCCCGACGGCCACCAGGCACTCCTGTCCGCAATCTGCACCATGGCGCGGACCGGTCCTCCCTGTCCGTCGCGCGACCTCTTCCAGTTCGCCGTGAAGTGCACGCAGGTGGGTGTCGGCAGGTACGCCGGCTTGCGTGGGCTGCCCGAGACGATGCGCACCCAGAGATCCCAATCGCCGCCGCGGGGCAGCGCTTCCGGCCAGTACCCGTAGCGCTCGAGACAGTGGCGCCGGTGCACCACGCATGCTGCCGCTATCGAGTTGCCGCGTGTAAGAAAGAACGTCAGTTCGTCGTCGAGCGTCAGGTTCGGACCATACGGGATGACGATGCCGTCCGTCGTGACCCAGAGGGGCTGACTGTAGAGCCAATCGGCATCCGCCTCGTCGATCGCCTGACCGAGCCGCTCGAGATGATCGGGAAACAGCAGATCGTCGTGGGCCGCAAAGGCGACGAGATCGCCGCGCGCCTCCCGCAGTGCGATGTTGCGATTCGCGTAGCCGAAGCCCGGCGCCTTGGGAAGATCGAACCAGCGGATGCGGTCGTCGCGAAAGGCCGCGACCGCGGCAGCGGTCCCGTCCGTGCAGCCGTCGCCGGCAACGAGGAGCTCGAAGTCAGGTTCGGTCTGCCTGAGAACCGATTCGATGGCGAAGGGAATGACGTCGGCGCGGTTGTGCGTCGGCAGCAGCACGCTGAACCGCGGCACGCCCTACCAACCCCGGGCACCGGGGAACGAATGAGGGATGAGGTCGGTGTCGATTGGCAGCCGGTACTTGTCCGGACTGGCGTGGTTGTACTGGGAGGTCGGAAAGTTCACGACGACCACGTCCCTCGTTCCGATGTTGTGATCCGCGTGCCACACGCACGGCGGTACGTTCACGAGGCACCGGTTGTGCTCCGAGAGGACGATCCGGCACACCTCGCCGCAGGTCGGCGAGTCCGGCCGCGGATCGAACAGCACCAGCTCCATCTCGCCCTGGAGGATGAAGTAGCGGTCCTCGTGCTCCTTGTGCAGGTTCCAGCCTTTCACGATGCCCGGCCGGATCGTGAAGCTGTAGGCGAAGACGATCGGGTCGGGATGCCAACCCCAGCGCGGATCGAACATTTCGACCACCGTGCCCCGCTCGTCGGCATGCGTCAGGGCCGGACGAATCCTGACCCCCTCGGTCAGCCGCTGCAGCGGCTGACTGGCGTCCGTGACGGTACGAACGTCCCGTATGGCGGCGGCAAGCGTTCGATCGAGGAGCGTGACGTCGGTCCGGCGTTCGACGCGAGTCTGCTTCGCCATCTGGACTGAGTTATCGGACGGCCTGCTTTAACGACTTTCCGGCCGAGAAGCGTGGCACGCGACGCTTGGGTATCGTGATCGCGACGCCGGTCTGCGGATTGCGCGCAGTGCGCGCCTTGCGGCTGGCGGTCTTGAAGGTGCCGAACCCGACGAATGATACAGAGTCGCCCTTCTTCAACGAGCGCGTGATCCCGTCGATCAGCGACGCGACCGCGGCGGCGGCGCTCACCTTCGACATGCCCGTGTCTTTGGCGATCTTCTCAACGATGCCTTGCTTGTTCATCATCGCCTCCGGGGCTCCGCTCGCGGGTCCGGCGTCGGTGCCGATCGGCAGTGTCGTATCGAAAGTGCTGAAGGGTTATACGCTCCGCCTCCGCAGAGTGTCAAGGGAAGCGGAACGCCGTCCGCGTTATGCGGCGCGCTTGAGAGACTGCGCGATGCGCTCGAGCGCGGCGTCGAGGATCGGATCGGTCGTTGCGGGCGTCTGTCCGAACTCGACGATCGGCTGATCGACCTGCACGGTGGGCTCGAGACCCGCGCCGTGAAGGGGAGTGCCATCGGGCTTCGCGTAGCGCGTCGTGGTCAGCCACAGGCCACTTCCGTTGGGAAGCTTCACCAGCGTCTGCTCGGCCGCGCGGCCGATCGTGTGTTCGCCAATCAGCTCCGCCCGCTCGTTCCCGCTCAGCGCGGAGGCAAACACCTCGGCGGCGCCGGACGTCCCGATGTCCACGAGCAGCATCGTCGGCAGGGTGATCGAGCCATCACCGCTGGCGGCCGCGAGCGTTTCCGGCTCGGCGCCTTTGGCCTCGCGACGCGCCAGCGTGCCGCTCGGCACGAAGAGGCGCGCGAGCGCAACGCCATTGCTCGGCGCTCCGCCCGACGTCCGGCGAACGTCGACGATCAGCGTCGATGCGCCGCCCCAGGCCCGGTCCGCCGCGCGCGCACCCACTTGATCCACGGTGCGGGCGTCGAGGCTCGGAACCCGGATATAGCCAACGCCGGATGCGGCCAAGCGGCTGGTGACGTCGGGAGCCGGCAGCGCATCGCGGGTCAGCGTGATCTCTCGCGGGTCGTTCGCGTTGCCGCGGATGATGGTCAGGGTCGTCGTCGATCCCGGTGCGCCGCGCAGCGCGCGCATGCCCTTGAACACCGACATGAAGCGCGTGGGTTCCCCGTCGATCGCGCGGATGTAATCGCCCGTCCGCAAGCCGGCGCGGGCGGCCGGAGAGCCATCGCGGGCCGCGATGATGCGCAGATAGTACTGACGCGTCAGGTCGAGGCCCACGTCGCCCGCCGGAAGCGGCGTCTCTTCTTCGATCAGCTCGACTTCGTCAGGCGTGAGATAGGTGCTGTCGGGATCGAGGCTGTCGGCGAGTCCCAGCATCGCGCCGCCCATGACGCGATCGATATCCACTTCCTCGACGTAGTTCTTCGTGATGAGTCCCACCACATCGTCGAAGACCTTGAGGTGCTGATAGGTGTCCTCTCGCGCAATGACCTGCCCGAGGAAGCCGCCCACCACGATGAAGGTGACGATTGGCGCCGAGAGATACAGCACAAGTCGACGAGTTCTGGACGACATAGGACGTGATCCCTGGATAACTCGCGTCGCGTCAGCGGGTTCGAAGCCATTCTAAGGGATCGACCGGGCGGGAGTCGATCCTCAGTTCGAAATACAGTCCTGCTTGTCCCGAAGGCGTGAGCCCGACCGAACCCACGGCATCGCCGCTCTCGACGCGGGCCCCACGGGTCACCATGATGTCCATCAGGTGCCCGTAGAGCGTGAAGTTCCGGGAATCGTGCTCGACGATCACGAGATTTCCGAACCCTGCAAACGAGTTCGCGAACGCGACCGTTCCGCCGTGGACCGTCTGCACGGAGGTACCCTCCGGCGCCGCGATCTCGATGCCGGCGGCAGTTGGGCTGTCGCTCGTGTCTCTACTGAAGCGGCGCCGCAGCGTGCCGGCAACCGGCCAGTCGAGGTCGCCCTGGAACGGCGCCAGCGGCAGTGCCACCTCCGCAGCCGCAGCGCCCCGTGACATCGCCTGTACGGTGATCTGAAGGTTGTCGCGTGCGATCTGCAGTTCCCCGGCCAGTTGCGCGGTCAGATCCCGGCGCTGGTCGATTCGGCGGAGCAGTGCGTTGTGCTCGCGGACAGCGTCATCAGCCGCTACGCGAGCTCGCTCCGCTTCCGCGCGCAGGGCAATGAGCTGTTGCTCGCGTACCGCGAGCTGCTCGCGCGTCGTTCGGAGCGCCTCGAGTTGCCGATGACGTTCGTCCACCCTCTGGCGGTCGGTGCGGGCGAGCATCGCGACGGTGCGCGCTGCGTGACCGGCATGACGGGCGTCCGATGCCGAGAGAAGGAGACGAAGGTAACGTGCATCGCCGAGCTTGTACAGATCGACCAGACGCTGCTCGAGAAGGGGACGCTGCGCCTGTTCAGCTTCTTCGAGTGCGGCGAGCTGGAGGTCCAGCTCCGCGAGATCCGCTGTCGCCTGCTCGGCATCCTCCGTCGCGCGCGACAGCTCTGCCGATGCGATCATCCGGTCCACTTCATGACGCCGCAACTCGTTGAGGAGCGTCCGCGCTTCGCCCGCGAGGCGATCGGCTTCACGATGC
>JBFWPD010000181.1:0-7646 GCA_050250175.1 Vicinamibacterales bacterium | reverse complement strand
TCCTGCCCCTCCCGCCTTTCCCGCCCGACCCGCCCCTCCTGCCCTCCTAACGCCTGAGCGCTGCAGCGGGCGTCGTCTTCAATCCGAGCAATCCCCGCAGTCGATCGAGGAATCCCCGCTCGTTTCCTGACTGCTGTGCCTCGACGAGCGCGTTGAGACAGTCAGCCACGGTGGGGACGACGGCAATGCCGAGACGTCTGGCGGAGGCGGGAACACCCGCCGAGTCGCCGCGCCAGACGAGGATCGCTCCCGCCTTCGACTCGAGCACGATATCCAGGCAGTTCTCGGGACGATCGTCCACGACGACGTCGAGCGCCAGCGCCGACGCGATGCGGCCGCGCGAGCCATGGACGACGTAGACGCTCGGCAGCGGAAAGCCGAGCTTCGCGAGCCAGCGCTGACTCTGTCGCTGCACGGTGCGTCCCGCCGATCGGGGACGGCTCGTGATGAACAGCACTTCCCAGCGGCGCTCGTCGGCAAGCGCGGCGAGGCGGGCAATCGCGCCCTGCTCAATCTCGCCGAGCCCCTCCCAGAAGTCTTCGACTGTCGCAAGGTAGTGCCACACGGCGTCCGACTGCGCGCGCGTGAGGGGCACGCGCGTGTCCGGCGGCGGCGCAGCCGGCGGCGCGTCCTCGGTCTGCCCTTCGTCGACCGGTGAGGCGCCAATGTCGGCGGACGTGATCGCCGACGGATCGAGCTCCGGAAACAGACGGATCGCCGCCTTCACGAATGGGACGTGCAGGTCGGCCAGCACGCCATCGAGGTCGAACCCGACGCGCATCAGTGCACGACCTGGTACTCTTCCTCTTCGGGCTCGAGGTGGGGAACGTCGAGCGCCATCACACTGCGAAGGGCGCGCGTAATCGCGTCCTCTGCGGTGGGATCGACGCGACTCTGTCGCAAGTCCGACCGCACTTGCCGCAATGCCCGCAGCACCCGCGCACGGTCGAACCGCTGCCCCTGGCAATGCTCGCAGAAATTCGCCACTGAGTCGCTCTCCTTTTCTACCAAGTGTAGCGGAGGAACCGGGCCAGGGGCGGGCGGACGGGGCTTCTCAGGCTACGGGCTACAGGCTTCAGGCTTCGGGCTTCAGGCTACGGGCTTCAGGCTACGGGCTTCAGGCTACGGGCGGCGCTGCGCGTGCGCGGCAATCGTCAGGATTCGAAAGAGATCGTTCGGGGCGCTGCGCCACGAGTCGAGCGAGACCGCCCACGGATCGCTTCCCCACGCTTCCGCAATCAACTGGCGGACGTCTTCCGGTGTAGACGTCCAGAGCGCACGGAGCGTTGGACTGTGGCGCGTGTACCAGCCCAGATTCGGCCACGACCCTTCGGTGGCGAGACCCTCGGGATCGAGTCGTGACGGACGCAGGCGGCGGCCGATCCAGCCGGCCCCGAACGCCGCGAGCTTTGCGGGAACCGAAAGGCCGATGCGCCACCCGAAGTTCGCGTCTTCGATATCCTGCGCTCCCGCGCAGATGCGCTGAACGGCCCTGGCCCAGAGATCGGCATTGAGCTTCCACTCCGCGCGGCTCCGCGAATAGCACTCCGCGACGGCCCGATCGGCGAGAAACGTGTCGTAAGGAAACGCCCGGTACATCAGCGGTCCGGACACAGAGACCGCGTACGACGCCGGCCTGACCCGCCGATCTTCGACGCGCAGGCGATCGCGATCGGTCTTCAGCACCCGGGGCAGACCGTCGAACCACGCGTCGATCCGTTCGCGCACGGCGTCGCGAAAAGCCGCAGGCACCGGCCGGGGCCAGTTCGGCAGGAAGCCGTCGGCGCGTTCATTCGTAAAGACCTTGATCGGAATATTGCGGCCGAGCACCTGCGCGTAGCGCTTTTCGAGTCCGTATCCCTTGAAGAGCCAGTCGGTGGTGCACGCGGTCGTCACCGTGCGCGCGCCGAGGCCGGTGACGAGCTCGCGCGTGCCCAGAAAGTGATTGTCCTCCGCGGACGTCATGCCGGCGGAAAGACGAGCGCCTTCCGTCAACCACGCGGGGTAGTAATCCGTATCCCGGGCGACGCCGCGATAGGCGACGCCCGCGGCCACGGCGAGGCGGCGCGCGATGTCCGCTTCCTTGTTGGGAACGTCGTAGAGGTTCAGCGCGGTCATCTGCTCCGGAGCCGCGGCGGAAAAGAGAATCGCCCGCGAGTCCATCCCGCCGCTCGCATAGCACACGACGGGGCCAAGCCGCGGAAGCGTGCGGCGGTGCACGGCGTCTCGTACCGCACCTGCAAGCTCCTCCGCCGCGGCGTCCAGCGTCTGGAACGGTTCCTGCTCGAACGGCTTCCAGTACGTACGGTGAGCAACGCATCGGTCGCGGAGGTTCCAGGTCCAGTGAGCGGCGGCGCCGGCGCTCGTGATCTCGCGATAAGGCGTGTGGGGCGGTGTGATGCGCCAGGCGCTCAGCAGCTCAGCGACGGCAACGGGGTCGCGCGTCGCGCGCACCCTGGGATCGTCGGCTATCGCGTCAGGCGACGTGGCCAGGATCGCTCCATCCGTGTCCTCGTGCCGGTGCATGAAGAACGGGTGATACCCGAAGTGATCGGTAAAGGCGTGCAGGGTCTGAACGCGTGGATCGACCACGAGAAGCACCGCGGGTCCGTTGTGACGCTCGATCCCCGCAACGCCGCGTTCGAGATAAGCCTCGACCAGAAGCCGGTTCGCAAGGCCGCCGTTGAAGCGATCCAGCCGCTCCGCGCGCGTCCATTCGGATTCGTCGAACGCGACACGACCGGACGCGATGATCCGCACGCCCGTCTCCGGGTCGCACGCGGGGCCGAAGAGGCGCGGATCGTCGTGGCCGACCCATGCACAGCTCCAGCCTGGCCCATCCATCGTCACGACGGATTCATCGAAGAATCGGAGGCGCTCCGCGGCAGCAGTCAGTCGCCGGGGATCCGGCGGCCCGAAGAACACGTAGAGACCGGCCACGACTAGGCTCCTGCCTCCGGGGAGCGCCGCGTCTCGGCTCGCGGCTGCCTGATCGAAACGGGCCGATGCATGGCAATCGCGACCAGCACCACGAAGATCACACGGTTCCCTGGAATCTGGAGCGTGAACTCCACGAGCGACTGGGCCGCGATCCCGGCAAGGCCAGCCACTGCACCAGCGCGAATCCAGGACGTCAGCGCGTCGTCGTCACCCGACCGCAGCCGGCGCACGATCGTGCCGATCACGACCCACAGCAGAAACACAATCGGGATGAGAAGAAACAGGCCGCCCTCGGCGACGATCTGCAGGTAGTCGTTGTGCGCCTGCGCGAAAACGGTTTCGCGGAAGCGCGTCTGATAAATCAGCATCGCCTGCCGGTAGGTACCGAGGCCCGTTCCAAACAGCGGAAAGTCCTGGATGATGCGCAGCGTGTCGCTCCAGGCGGAGAGCCTCCCGCCGATGTCCTGAGACACGAGCTCGAATCGCGCGTACGTCGCCCCGGCCCCGCCCCAGGCGACCACGCCTGCAATCAACGTGAATATGTAGGCGATCGCGGCCCTGCGGACACGGCGGCTGTCTACGCGGCGGGCGATGAACATCGCCATCACCATCATCGACACCGCGAACGCCGCGACACCCGACCGGGATCCTGTGAGCGTCATGGCCATGCCCATCACGAGCGCGCAGGCGACCAGCAGGAGCGGCCGGCCCGCTTCCTCGGACAGGATCCATCTCACCCACCCTCGCCATCCGCCGCTTGTCGAAGGCGCAAGGCGGGCGATGACGCCGCAGGAATAGCCGACGACGAGCGGCAGGGCCATCAGCATCCACCCCGCGAAGTGGTTGCGGTTGATGTACGGCCCGAAGGGAGTGCCCCGGCGGGCCGGCTGCCAGAAGCCGTAGAGGAGCGGATCGGGGTCGTTGAATGTAAGCGCGCGCTGCACGACGCCGACGACGGCCAGCGCCACGCCGAAGCCCATCACCTGGACGACCAGCCACTCGAGACCGACGCGCCGCATGGCGCGCGTCAGGCCGACGAGCAACAGGCTCATGGCCACGAACAGCGCCAGGGCGATCAGCGTGTTCTGTTGATTGAGGGACAGGCTGTGAAGCGAGGCGGGATGAAAGAAGAGCCGGTACTCCCGCAGGAACTGGTCCACGCCCGGAGACAGGCGCATGACGATCGAGTACGGGAGCGAGACGGCCTGGACGCCAATCCCGGCTGCGACGACGGCGAGCGCGATTCCCAGCGTCCGCGTGCGCGGATCCTCCCAGGCGCGCAGAACGACGACCGCCCAGAGACCGAGCGCGGCGCACAGGATGGCCAGCGACCAGTAGGCCCAGGGATACACCGCGCCGAAGGCAAGAGCGCCCCACGCCACCGCACTCACGACGCCGACACCGAATCCAGTCATAGCCCTCGTTACGCAGACCAGTGCGCGGGCAGAAGGCCCGGTGCCGCATGGCGCAATCGCCTGCGCGTCGAGCGCAGCACGTGATGTTGAAGGAGCCAGGCGCCCGACCGCACCCGGTCGCACAGCAGCGACGTGAAGATCAGCCCTCCCAGATTGTCGCGGACCGATACCGGCTGCGGACGCGATACCTCGTCGAGCAGCGAGTCCGCCACTCTCGCCCGCAGGCTGCGCCGGACCAGGCCGCGGGGCAGGTCCGGAAGCGACACGCCAAGCCACTGCTCAAGCAGCCGGAGCGCGTAGGCGACGGGAGATGTCACACCAAATGCAGCCGCCCGCTCGCCCACCGCGTTCCAGTCGAGCGACGGATACCGGCGCACGAGCAGCTTGAGATCGTAGAGCCACACGAGCCGGATGAAGCTGTGGCCCGCGGCGTGTGTAGCCAGGTACAGGAGCTCGTCCTCGGGAGACGGCGTCAGGACGGAGCAGGTATCGCTCAGACGGCAAGGCGACGCGCGATCGAGCAGAAGGCCCGCCGGCAGCTCGACGCCGAAGCCGGCATACGCACGGAAATGCAGCTCGATCGGCGCACGCCCCGGCTGCGAGAAGTCCACGTGATGACCGAAGCGCCGGAGATACTCGATTGACTCGACACGTCCCGTGCCGTAGCCGCACTCCGCGAGCGCGCGCGCCGCGCGATCGAAGTCCTCCTGCCGCACGAGAAGATCGAGATCGAGGCAGTGCCGCGCCGAAGGCGTCGGATACAGGCGCTCGGCCAGCGCTGGGCCCTTCACCGCGCAGGCGTCGACTCCCGCGTCACCAAGCGCCGTCACGGCCGTCTCGAGGCCGTGCATCAGGTGCGCATGCCAGATCTGCTGCACGGCAAGGCGGCGCCCGGCTTCCGCACGAATGCGTGGCGGCACATGCGCGCCGGGAACCAGTCCCCAATCGAGCACGCTCAGGACGCCGTGGTAGCCCGCGCTCGCGATCAGATCGTCCCAGACCTGCGCGTCGCGCTCGCCGGCGAGCGTCCCGATCGCGTCCCTGAATCGATCCGGGGCGTCGGGCACGAGCCGGAGCAGCTCGAGCAGTTGTGCTCTCGAAAATCTGATCATCTGGTCACTTGGTCATCTGGTCATTTGAATTGGAATTGGTTCATTGACTAGATGACCAAATGACCAAATGACCAGATGACCCGGATTCAGTGGTGAGGCAAAGGAGTGAACACGCCATGGCAGGTCCAGCGATACGGCTCCGCCTCGCGGAAACCGTCCGGCAGCTCGAATCGATCGGGCGATACACTCGCCGAACGCGGCGACTCGGTCAGGTCGTACAGGTAGCCGAACGCGCCCCTCAGGTCCTCGCTCTCGATGGCGGCGGCGTCTCCGATCGTTTCCCGGCGGCGACCGATAGCGTCAAGGTAGCTCGTGAAGAGCGCGGGCTCCTCCCCGAAGCTCGTCATGGCGATCCAGACCCGATCGTGCCCTCTCAACCGGTCGAGCTCCTCGAGATACGTGCGGCCGCTGCCATGCGAGCACGAGCCGATCACGTACTCGGAGGGCTCGATCCCGTTGCGCGCGGCATAGTAGACAAACGCCTGGCCGGCGGCATAGTGGACGTAGATGCGGTCGCCGGAACGCCGATGGGTTGCGATATGCTGAACGACCGTCGCGGGGTCGTAGCTCGCCCTGACAAGCGCACCCTCCCACAGCGAGTACGCCGTCAGCAGCGCCGCCAGGATTATCGGCAGGACGGCGGCGCGCGATTGAACGCTCAGGATCATGCGCTGACCGAAACCGACCCCTTCGGCCGCCAGCAGCAGGAGCAGCGGGACGAGAAACAGCTGCAGGCGGGGGTTGAGGGGGTACAGGTGCAGAGCCGCCGCGGCCACGACCAGCAGCAGCGGGACCGACAGCAGCGACGCGAGGTCCGGGCGGCGGCGCGCGATGAGCGACCATACGCCAAGCCCGGTGAGGGCCACCCATATTTCCCCGGTCCTGAAGCGCTGCACGGAGCCGAAGAGCTCCTCGATCCTGCCTTCAATGCGGAGAAGATCCCGGAGCTCCTGCGGCGGGAGGTTCACGAAGTTCGCCTGCCAGAACCACTGCAGGTAGCCTGCATCGACAGGCGTCAGGCTGGCGCGGCCGATCAGCACGCCGCCGAGCGCCGCGGCCGCCCAGAACGCGGGCACGATCAACCCTTCCCGGCGGCTGTCGTCTCCGCCGCGAAGCGCCAGGACTGCCGTCGTGAGCGCCGCGCCGGCCAGCACGAAGACGGCGGTGAACGAAAAGAGCACCGTGACCGCCCCGATTGCGCCGATGGCAATCTGCCGTCGAAGCGTCGCCCCGATCCTCGCCGCTCCGAGCGCCAGGAGCACGATGAGCAGGGCCGCCGCAGTCTCGGCGGAATACTGTTTCACCTGTGCCGAAAAGACGATAAGCCAGGTGTGCGACGCCACGAATGCCACCGCGCACAGGGCCGGAACATTCGGCAGTACGCGGCGCGCCACTTCCCAGGACAGCCAGACCGATCCGATGCCGAACAGCAGGGGAAACAGCCGGAGCGCAAGCTCGCTGGTCCCGAGCACAGAGACCGCCGACTTCTCGAGCAGGAGAAACCCGGGAGGCGCCACTTGCGCGTAGTCGAGCGGACGCAGGAGCTCGATCCACGATCGGTCGATGACGTTGCGCGCCAGGGCCGCTTCGTCGATGCCCAGCGAGTCGCCGGCCAGGTAGCCACGGAGCCGGAGCGCGCAGCCCAGTAAGATGACCGCGACCGGCATCACCGCACGCCAGCCCCAGGCGCCCGGCACGTTCGCGCTCGTGGTGAAGCTCGTCGGGCTCATGCGATGGCGGGCCGGGCTCGTGCTGCTGCTGCTGACCGGAATGGGCATCCTCGAAGGCGTCGGCCTCGTGCTGCTCATCCCGCTCCTTGGTGCCATCGGCCTCGACGTTCAGAGCGGATCGGTCGGACGTCTTGCCTCGATGACGAACGCGGCCTTCGCGCGAGTGGGCCTCACGCCCACGCTCCCCCTCGTGCTTGCCGTCTTCCTTGGCGTGAACGCCGTCCTCGCGCTCATCAAGCGCGCACACTCGATTCTTTCGACCGTACTCGAGCAGGACGTGATTCGCACGACGACCGCGCGCCTGTACTCGGCGATCGTCCGCATGGACTGGCTGGCGTTCTCGCGCATGCGCGCCTCCGATCTCGTCGTCGCGCTGACGACGAGCAGCGAGCGCGCGGGACTTGCCGTGTCCCAGTGCCTGGTGATCGCCTCGTCAATCGTCGTCACGG
>JBFWPD010000180.1:0-7668 GCA_050250175.1 Vicinamibacterales bacterium | reverse complement strand
TGGCCTTTTGCTTGCTTGACCGAGGCCACATGACTCCTACAGTTCTCCGACGGTTGCCTGCCGCAGCGCTCCAGATCTGCACACTGACGCTGCTCGCCGTTGCACCAGTGTTCGCGCAGAGCGCCTCGTCCCCGAGAAATGTGCACCCGCGCGCTCGCGCCTATAAGCTCGACAGTTACGTCGAGCGGCTGAAGAGCGCCGACCCCTCGGCCAGGAGCAGCGTCATCGTCACGCTTCCTCCGGGAGCGCAGCTGCCCGCCGCCTTTGCGCCCTATGCGCGCCGCAATGGCCGGCTGCCGTTGATCAACGGCCAGGTGCTCGATCTGCCGAACGGCGCCATCGCGGCGCTCGAGCGCGACCCAGGCATCTTCCGCGTTCATCACAACCGTCCCGTCGGGCGATTCAACTACCGGACCTCGGTGTCCGTGGGCGCCCTCGCGGTTCAGGAGTCGTACGGCCTCACGGGCGCGGGAGTCACTGTCGCGGTCATCGACTCGGGCATCGCGACGTGGCACGACGACATGAGCCTCGGCCAGGTGGCGACGGCCTATCCCTACGGCGACCAGCGCGTGGCGGGCTTCGTGGACTTCGTGAACGGCCGCGGGCAGCCCTACGACGACAACGGGCACGGCACGCATGTCACCGGAATCATCGCGGGCAACGGGGTCGACTCGCAGGGCGAAAAGGCAGGCATCGCGCCGAACGCGTCGATTGTGTCCCTCAAGGTGCTCGACGCCGACGGCACCGGGACGATCAGCAATCTCATCGCGGCGCTCGACTGGGTGGCCGCGAATCATGCCGCATACAACATCCGCGTCGTCAACGTATCCATCGGCGCGCCGGTGGAGGAGTCGTACTGGACCGATCCGCTGACGCTCGCGGCCAAGGCCATCGTCGATCGCGGCATCGTCGTCGTGGGCGCTGCCGGAAACTTCGGGCAGGACCTCGAGGATCAGCTTCAGTACGGCGCAATCACGGCGCCCGCGAATGCGCCCTGGGTGCTCACCGTCGGCGCGTCGAGCACGCAGGGGACGCTCACGCGCAACGACGACGTGCTCGCGGACTACAGCTCGAACGGCCCGACGTATCTCGACTACAGCGCCAAACCGGATCTCGTCGCGCCGGGAACCGGCACGGTGTCGCTCGCGACGCCCGGCAGCACGTTCTACGAGACGAAGCCTCAGTACCTGCTTGACGGTGCTCCGATCCGCAGCTTCAAGCCATATCTCTCGCTCACGGGCACGAGCATGGCCGCTCCGGTCGTGAGCGGCGCCGTCGCGCTGATGCTCGAGGCCAACCCGTCACTCACGCCGAATCTCGTCAAGGCGATCCTGCAGTACACGGCGCAGACGTACGGGGGCTACGACCCGCTCCGGCAGGGCGCCGGCTTCCTGAACGCCCTTGGCGCCGTGCAACTCGCCCAGTTCTACAACGACGCCGCGGCCGGCGACGTGATGCCATCGCAAGAGGTTTGGAGCCGCCACATCATCTGGGGCAATCAGCTTCTGTCCGGCGGCTATCTGAATCCTCTCGGCAGCGCGTGGTCGCAGTCGGTCGTGTGGGGAGAGACCGGCGACGACATCGTGTGGGGCTCGGGGTGCGCGAGCCGCTGCAAGAACATCGTCTGGGGCACAGGCGACGTGAGCGGCGACAACGTGGTCTGGGGCACCGATCGCCGCGGCAACATCGTCTGGGGCACTGACCGCAGGGGAAACATCGTCTGGGGTACGGGCGTTCGCAAGGGAAACATCGTGTGGGGCACGGGCGATCGCAAGAACATCGTCTGGGGCACCGATTGCGGCGGCGCCGACTGCGAAGAGGTGCAGTGGGGCGAGATCGACTCCGAGTCCGGCGATGTCTGGGGCACCGGATGCACCCGCTGCAACATCGTCTGGGGCACTTCCCGCCGTCCCAACATCGTCTGGGGCACGGGCTGCACGCGCTGCAACATCGTGTGGGGCACCTCCGAGAACGATGTCACGTGGGGAAGCAGCCCCGAGGCGCTCATCTTTCCTGACGACGCAGCGAGCGAGCCGCGTCCTGACGTGAACATCGAATTCGGTCAATCAGGTTCCGAAGGGGAGCTGTAGTCATGATCAAGACCACCGATCGTGCCGACTCAGTGATCGCACCGCTGCGCCGTTCGCCGGGGACGGCGACGCGTGGCGACTGGCGCGCAGGACTGCCGGTCCTCGGTGGGCGCCAGGTCGTGCTGCGCGAGATTCGTGAGTCGGACGCGCAGTCGCTCATGATGCTGCTCGCCACGGAGGAAGTGTCGCGGTTCATCTGGGAGCCTCCTTCGTCCGTCGAGGTCTTCGAGGCGTTCATCGCCAAGACGAGAGCACAGCGCGCGGCCGGCGCGTGCGCCTGCTACGTGGTGACGCTGAAGGGACTCGACACCGCGATTGGCCTCTTTCAGATCCGCGAGGTGACGCCGGGCCTTTCGACGGCTGAATGGGGCTTCGCGATTGCCTCCGATTTCTGGGGAACGGGCGTGTTCCGCGAGGCGGCCTCCCTGGTGCTGGAGTTCGTGTTCAACACGCTCGGAGCGCACAGGCTCGAGGCACGATCTGCGACGCGGAACGGCCGCGGGCATGCGGCGCTGAAGAAGCTTGGAGCGGTCGAAGAAGGCGTGCTGAGGAAGTCGCTCCTGCGCGACGGCCAGTATCTGGATCAGACGCTGTACGCGATCATCGCGGCCGAGTGGCGAATGGCGAAGAGGAGCGCGTTCGTACACTAAACAGGGCTCCGGGCTACGGGCTTCAGGCTCCGGGCTTCAGGCTTCAGGCGACTACGGCTCCCTCGACCACTCGGGGAAAATCAAAGATCTGCTCGCGCTCACCAGGTGTGACCGCACGCGCACCGACGGTGGACTCTTCTTGAGCGCCTGTAGCCTGGAGCCTGGAGCCTGGAGCCTGAAGCCCATAGCCTGAAGCCCGATCTTCATGCTTTCTCCACCGGCCGTTCAGGATCGCTCGACCACTCGCTCCACGAGCCCGGATAGAGCCGGGCGCCGCTCAGGCCGGCGTGTTCGAGCGCGAGCAGGTTCTGGCAGGCCGTGACACCCGAACCGCAGTACGCGATCACCTCTCCCGCTTCGTGCCCTTCGAGCGTTCCCTCCCACAGCACCCGCAGATCTTCCGGCGAGCGCATCGTCCCGTCAGCGCGGAGATTGCCCAGGAAGAAGTGATTGATTGCGCCCGGGATGTGGCCAGGCACGCGGTCGATCGGTTCGACCTCGCCGCGAAAGCGCTCGGGTGCCCTGGCATCCACCAGTCGCGAAGTGCCCGTGGCAACGTCCTGCAACTCGGCGAGCATGTCCTGCCTCGGAGCGCCGGTGAAAGTTCGCGTGCTCGCGTGAGAAGGGCCAGACTCCGTCGGCCTTCCCTCGGCCAGCCAGCGCGCGAAGCCGCCATCCAGTACCGCCACTTCATCGTGGCCGAGCCACCGCAGCATCCACCAGAGCCGGCTGGCGAACATGCCGGTGTCCTGGTCGTATGCGACAACCTGGGTTCCACTGCCGATCCCGAGGCGGCCGAATGTCTCGATCGCGCGTGAGACCTCGGGCAGCGGATGGCGTCCGTTCGTCCCGGTCCTGGGTCCGGACAGATCGCGATCGAGGTGCGCGTAGACCGCTCGCGGAAGATGCGCCGTCAGGAACTCGCGTTCGCCCCAGGCCGTGTCCTCGAGGCGGAAGCGGCAGTCGACGAACGCCCAGTCCCCGGTCGCGTGTGCGGCGACGTCGGCAGTCGAGATGAGAGTGGTAAGAGGCATGAGCGTATAGGATACGGCGAGGGCCAGCTCGGTTTCGACATGCTCCCGCTCATCTCCCGCTTCGGTGCGTTCGTCGCAGAACGCTACCCACTGGCCGCGCCTGACGCGCTTGCGGCGATTACCGCGGCATTCGTCGAAACGCCCCCTTCGGATGCGGCCGCGCTGACCGCTGCGCGGCCGGTGCTCAGGCGTGAGCTTGCGTTGCGGTTGGATGCGCATGCGATCCCGGACACGCTGCCCGAGACGACCCCCGGCGTGACGGCGGCGTCGCGCGTGGCCCAGGCCCGCGACGAGATCCTCGAGGCCTGCGACGGCTTTTTCCACCGCGCCTCGATCGAGGCATCGCTGACTCGCGACGAGCGGCGCGAGATGCTGCGGGGGATGATGCTCACCCGCGCGGTCGATACGCGGTTGAAGGTGTTCTTCTCGTCCGGAGAAATGCGCTACGAGGGCGTGTCGTTTCCCGGGAAGGGATTCCGATCCCTTGGGCAGGAGGCGATCTACGGAGCCGCGATCCGGCTTCGTCGAGGTCCGTCGTATCGCCGCGCCGACGGCAGCTGGGGCGGCGACGTGGTGGCGCCCGTCATCCGCGACCTCGGCGTTGCCCTTGCGATGCGGCCGGACGCGGCAACCGTACGCATGGCGCTCAACTCGCAGATGGGGAAGGTCGGGCCGCCCTCGGGCGGCAAGGACCTCACGATCGGGGATTTCGAGTCAGGGATCCTGCCTCCTTCCGCGCCGCTCGCCATAGCGACCGCGACAATCGCCGGGATGGCGCTCTCGTTCAGCCGCCAGGGAGAAGGGCGCGTCGCGCTTTCGTTCATCGGCGATGGTGGATCTTCCCTGGGCGAGTGGCACGAGGCGATTAACCTCTGCGCCGCCCGGCGGCTGCCTGCGATCTTCTGTATCGAGAACAACCAGACGGCGCTGTCGACGCCGATCAGCGATCAGTCGGCGGTGCGCGTTTTCGCGGACAAGGCTGCGGGCTACGGCATCCCGGGCGTCACGATCGACGGTACCGATGTCGAGGCCATCGCGGCGGCGTTCGCCTGGGCGGCCGACCGGGCGAGAGAGGGGAAGGGGCCGTCGCTCATCGAGCTCGTGTCGATGCGCATGTGTGGCCATGCGCATCACGACGACATGCTCTATCTCGGTCGTGATCCGCAGCCCTCGCGCGAATATCCGGCTGCCGCGCCGTCCGGTTACGTCGATCCGGAACGCTTCGCCTACTGGCGCGACCGTGATCCCATCGCGACCTATGCCGCGCGACTCGAGGCGGCGGGGGTCGTCTCTGCCAGGGAGGCCGCGCAGTTCTGGGACGAAGTCGAGGCGCTCGTCGAGGAGGAAGCGCGGGCCCTCGTCGATCTTCCCTGGCCTGACCCGGAAGATGCCGGCACTGGAGTGCTGGCGGCCGAGCCCGTTCGGCAGCGGATCGATGTGCTTGCTTGCGCAGATTCGAGGGAGCGCGAGTGGCCGATGCCGCGCCTCGATCCGGGGCCGGCCTTCGACAAGCGCGGGAGGACCTACCTCGAGGCGATCTCGATGGCGATTGGCGACGCGCTCCGGTCCGATCCGCGCGTCTTCCTCTACGGCGAGGATGTCGGCGGGCAGTACGGCAATGCGTTTCTCATGTTCAAGCCGCTGCTCGGCGAATTCGGCGACCGTCTCGTCAACTCGCCGATCGCCGAGTCCGGCATTATCGGCGCCTGTGTCGGCGCGGCGCTCGCCGGCGATCGTCCGATTGGCGAGATTCAGTTCAACGATTTCGTCGCGTCCGGATTCAATCAGCTGGTCAACAACGCGGCAAAGATCCGGTACCGGTGGGGCGCCGACGTGCCGATGGTGCTGCGCCTGCCGTTCGGAGGCTTGCGCCACGCCGGCCCGTATCACTCGCAGAATACCGAGGCCTGGTTCTATCGCACGCCCGGTCTGAAGATCGTCGTGCCTTCCACGCCCTACGACGCCAGGTCCCTGATGAGGGCGGCGATCGCGGACCCCGATCCCGTGCTCTTCTACGAGCACATTGCGCTCTACCGCGATCCGAGCATCCGGCAGCAGATCGATGACGCGTCCGGTCCCGTGTCAATCGGCCGCGCGGCGCTGCGCAGGTCCGGCGATCGTCTGGGCATCGTCTCCTACGGCGCTTACGTGCACGTCGCGATGCGCGTGGCCGGGCGTCTCAGCAAGGATGGGATCGAAGCGAGCGTCCTGGATCTGCGATCGCTCGCCCCTCTGGACCGGGATGCGGTGCTCGGTCTCGCCTGTCACTGTCATCGGATCCTGATCGTTCACGAGGACACGCGGACTGGCGGCATCGGCGAGAGCCTCGCTGCCATCGTGCAGGAGGAGGCGTTCGGCTGGCTCGACGCCCCCATACGCATCGTCGGTGCGCTGGACACCCCCGTCCCCTATTCGCCGCCGCTCGAAGCGCGGTTCCTGCCGGGCGAAGAGGAAATCGAGCGAGTGGCGCGCACCCTCGCCGCCTACTAGTGGACCGTGTTGGCTGAACAAGGACCGGTGTCTGCGGTGACGTCCCGTGGCGTCACACGAAACTCACGAAACTTGCGAGGATCGAACTGGCCTTGTGGTCCTGCGCTGTTCATCTCAGGGGCGAGGCCCCCGCTCAGGAATGCCGTTCCTCGGTAGAATGAAGAGAACTGCACATGGCACATCCTGAAGATTCTGCGCCGGCCGCGCCTGCGCCACCCCTCGACTTCATCCGCACCATCATCGACGAGGACCTGGCCGCCGGCACGCATCACGGACGACTGGCCACGAGGTTTCCGCCCGAGCCGAACGGTTACCTGCATATCGGGCATGCGAAGGCGATCTGTCTGGATTTCGGCGTCGCCGAGGAGCGGGGCGGGACGTGCAACCTCCGGATGGACGACACCAATCCCACCAAAGAGGATCCGGAGTACGTCGACGCGATCCAGAACGATATCGCCTGGCTTGGCTTCAAGTGGAACGGTCTGTTCTACGCCTCCGACTACTTCGAGCAGCTGTACCAGTTCGCCGTCGAGCTGATTCGTCAGGACAAGGCCTATGTCGACAGCCTGACTGCCGACGAGATCCGTGAGTATCGCGGAACGCTCACCGAGCCTGGACGGAACAGCCCGTATCGCGATCGGCCGATTGCCGAGAGCCTCGACCTCTTCGCCCGGATGCGCGCCGGCGAGTTCCCCGACGGCACGCACGTGCTGCGCGCGAAGATCGACATGGCCTCCGGCAATTTCAACATGCGGGATCCGACGCTCTACCGGATCCGTCATGCCGAACACTACCGGACCGGGGACGCCTGGTGCATCTATCCGATGTACGACTTCGCCCATCCGCTGTCGGATGCGATCGAACGGATCACGCACTCTCTCTGCTCGCTCGAGTTCGAGGATCACCGGCCGCTCTACGACTGGCTGGTCGCGAGCCTCGTCGAGCGCGATCGCCCGCGGCAGATCGAGTTCGCTCGCCTGAACCTGAACTACACGGTGATGAGCAAGCGCAAGCTGCTTCAGCTCGTGCAGCAGGGTCATGTCAACGGCTGGGACGACCCGCGGATGCCGACGATCAGCGGTCTTCGCAGGCGCGGATACACCCCGGAGTCCATCCGCGACTTCTGCTCGCGCATCGGCATCGCGAAGAAGGAGAACGTGATCGACGTCGCGCAGCTCGAGCACAGCGTTCGAGAGGATCTGAACCGCCGCGCTCCGCGCGTGATGACGGTGATCCGGCCGGTCAAGGTCGTGATCACCAACTACCCGGAAGGACAGGTCGAAGAGGTTGACGTCATCAACAATCCGGAGGACCCCTCAGCCGGAACGCGAAAGGTCCGCTTCTAAAGAGAGCTCTACAACGAGCGCGACGACTTCATGGAGGACCCGCCCAAGAAGTTATTCA
>JBFWPD010000179.1:0-7671 GCA_050250175.1 Vicinamibacterales bacterium | reverse complement strand
CCCGTCGCCTTCACGTAGCCGATGTTCACCATACCGGCGAGCGCGGTGGCCCAGAGTCGCGCCAGCGGACCGCCGCCCGTGTCGAGCGCCAGGAAGTCCTTGCCGTCGAACCAGCGCGGCGACATCACCCACGTGTAGCGTCCGCCGTCGAAATCGCGCTTCTGCGGCCGTGGAATCGTGTGCTGGTTCCAGGGATGCCGTCGATCGACAGGGTTTCCAAGCGGATCCTCGTTCACGTACATCTTCTGGTCGGTCCAGTCGTCGTAATAGGAGCTGCCGAGCAGGATCCGGATCCCGAGGTTGATCTCCACGAGGTCCGTCGTCACGAGCTTGCCGTCCACGACGACGCCGGGGGTGACGAACATGCGGCGCCCCCACTCGGTCATGTCCCTGTATTCGAAGTTGCAGTACTCGGGATCCTGGAACGCGCCCCAGCAGCCGAGAAGGACGCGCCGCTGACCGACCTTCTCGTAGCCGGGGAGTGCCTCGTAGAAGAAGTCGAAGAGATCGTCGTGCATCGGGACGACCTTCTTCATGAACTCGACGTACTTCATGAGGCGCACGAGATAGTCCGTGAATGTCTGGATGGTCGCCGGCGTGCCCACGCCGCCCGGGTAGAGCGTGGAAGGATGCACGTGACGGCCTTCCATCAGGCAGAACATCTCCCGCGTCATGCGGCTCATCTGAAGGGCTTCGCGATAGAACTCGCCTTCGAACGGATTGAGCGACCGCATGATGTCGGCAATCGTGCGGTAGCCGTGCGCACTGGCGTGGCGACAGGCGGTGTTCTGAGCCTTCTCCCAGACACCCGGATTGGTTTCTCGGACCATCTTTTCGCAGAAGTCCACGCCGACGAGGTTCTCCTGGAAGATGTTGTGGTCGAACATGAACTCGGCGGCCTCGCCGAGGTTGATGATCCATTCGGCAAGCGCCGGCGGCCGCACGGCGTAGGCCATGTTCTGCGCGTAACACGAGCAGGTGGCGTGGTTGTCGCCGCAGATTCCGCAGATCCGGCTCGTGATGAAGTGCGCGTCGCGCGGATCCTTGCCTTTCATGAAGATGCTGTAGCCGCGGAAGATCGACGACGTGCTGTAGCACTCGGCAACCTCGCGCCTCTCGAAATCGATCTTCGTGTAGATCCCGAGGCTGCCGACGATGCGCGTGATGGGATCCCACGCCATCTCGACGAGGTTGCTTCCCGTCCGCTTCGGTGCCCGTTCGGTCGCAGTCGTCGTGGTGGCCACAGTCGGTCTCCTTCTCGCCGCGTTCGGCGTCGAACGGTGCTCACCGCAGGTTCGGCATGTCGTCGCGCTGGATGGGATCGAGCGGCCGCACGCCGCTGACGTCGCGCGCTGATGAGATCGTCGCGGGCCGTCCGCTCGGTGTGGTCTTGTCCTCGACGACCTCGCGCCCCGGTTCCACGCCGTGCTTCTTCACCGCGTCTTCGCCGCGCATCGTCACGCTCTTGCCCGAGAACGCCGGCTTGCCCCGGCCGCGGACGGTCACGCTGTCGTCGCCCATCCGGTACTGGCCGTTACGTGGAGGCGCATAGCCCGTCTCGAGGTCGTGCCCGCGACGACGCCATGCCGGTTCGCGGTCGAGCGTGTGCGCGGTGATTCCGCGAAGCGCACGCATGAGGGTGCCGCTGATGGCCGCCGTTGCCGTGGATGCGCGGCTGCCGGGCGGCTCGTCCATGAAGGGCATGAAGCGATCGGGGAAGCCGGGCATCGTGCATCCGATGCAGATCCCGCCGACGTTCGGACAGCCTCCAATGCCGTCCATCCATCCGCGCTTCGTCACGTTGCACTTCACCACCGGGCCCCAGCAGCCGATCTTCACCAGGCACTTCGGCGATCCGTACTCGTGCGCGAAGTCCCCCTGTTCGTAGTAGCCGGCCCGGTCGCATCCTTCGTGGACCGTCCGGCCGAAGAGCCACGTCGGGCGCAGCGCTTCGTCGAGCGGGAGCATCGGCGCCTGCCCGGTGGCCTGGTAGAGGAGATAGAGGAGCGTTTCAGACAGGTTGTCCGGCTGAATGGGACAGCCGGGGACGCACACAACGGGGAGTCCGGACGTGCTGCGCCACTTCCAGCCGAGATAGTCGGGCAGGCCCATGGCGCCGGTTGGATTTCCAGCCATCGCGTGGATGCCGCCGTAGGTGGCGCAGGTGCCAGCTGCGACGACCGCATAGGCTCTTGGCGCAAGCGCGTCGATCCAGTCGTTCGTCGTCCGTGGCTGATCGCTCAGGCGGCTGGCGCCCCGTCTGCTGTTTCCGAAGCCGGCCCAGTAGCCCTCGCTCTTGATGTCTTCGTTAGGAATCGAGCCTTCGACCACGAGGACGAAGGGATTCAGCTCTCCGGCCTCTGCTTTCCAGAACCAGTCGATGAACTCGTCGCCGACCTGGAAGTCCACGAGCGGCCAGTGGAAGACCACCTTCGGCAAGCCTGGAATGGCGCCCATCGCGATGTCCTCCACGCTTGGCAGCGTGGCGTTTGTCAGCGAGACCGAGTCGCCATCGCAGCTCAGGCCTGCGTTGAGCCAGAGAACATGAACGGTGGCGTCTATGGCCTGCTGAGTCATCGCGAACTCCTTGGCGAGTCAGGGACGGACGACTTCGGACAGACGAGCGCATGAAACATCCGTGCCGACGTGCAGGCCAAAGCCGGATGCGGAGAACTGGTCGAACCCGGAGTTTTGCCGCGATTCCCGCGTCGATGACTGACGAGCTGGCATCGTGCGCAATGTCTGTTGTTCGGATTGCGAGCACGAACGCAGGCGGCGTGTCAGGGCGTAGACACGAACGGATGGCACTCAACTTGGAAGAGCCCAGCTCGAGAGAGACCTGCTCGATGAGAGGAGTCCGAGTGTGATTCGGAGCGTACTGCGGGTGCTCGCAGGACTCGCGCTGCTGCGCATGGCGCTCAAGCCCCGCCGGCCGCACTTGTCCGATGCCGACACCGGGCCTCGATCCTCCTCCCGGTCCCCCGACGCGATCTCGATCGCATGGCGTCGAGGTCTTCGCACTGGAATCGTGGTGTTCGCGTGCGGCCTGGCCACCATTGGTGGCATCGTCGCGGTGTCGGGTGTGATTCCGCTCAAAGCGAGCTCCGGTCACTGGGCAATCACGCAGTGGCTGCTCGAGTTCGGCAAGCGGCGGTCGGTCGTGACTCACACGATCGGCGTCGAGGCGCCGGACGACCTCGACGATCCCGCGATGGTGATGAGGGGCGCCGCACACTACGAGCTCGGCTGCCGTCCATGTCACGGCAGCCCGGACCTCCCTCGCCCTCCGGTTGTCGAGCAGATGACTCCGGTGCCGCCCTACCTCCCGGAGGTCCTTGGACGATGGGATCCCGAGGAGGTGTTCTACATCGTCAAGCATGGCCTCAAGTTCACGGGCATGCCGGCGTGGCCGGCGACAGCGCGTGACGACGAGGTGTGGGCGATGACGGCGTTTCTCGAAGCGCTTCCCGCCATGAATGCCGATCAGTACCGAAGGCTGGCGCGAGGCGGCGCGCAAGCCGGCGTCGGGGAAACGCTGCTGGACGATCTCGCCCGGCCGGTGGCGCCGTTGTCCATCGTCGAGATCTGCAGCCGTTGTCACGGAGCGGATGGCCGCGGGCGCCTTCCGGGCGCGTTTCCGACTATCGCGGGACAGCGGCCCGACTACCTCTACAAATCGCTCCAGGCGTTCGTGGATGGCAGGCGGTCCAGCGGAATCATGGCCACCGTGGTGACCGGGCTGCCGAGCGCCAGTTTGCGCGACGCAGCTGACTTCTACGGCGGTCTTCCCGGGCTCGGTTCAGCCGCGGTGATTTCGCCAGGCAGACTGCCCGGTGGGGAGATCGCGGCTCACGGGATTCCGGCTCGCGATGTGCCCGCCTGTTCGAAGTGTCACGGCCCGGGTAGTCACGAGCGAAATCCCACGTACCCGAACCTGGCGGGCCAGGACGCCGCCTACATCGTGCAGCAACTCGAGCTCCTGAAGGCTGGTGTGCGGGGAGGCACGGAGTTCGAGCACGTCATGCGCAAGGTCGCCGCGAATCTCACCGCTCAAGACATCCGTGACGTCGCGCAGTACTACAGCTCGATCGATTGAAGAGGGAAGATTGAAGATTGAAGATTGGGGGCCACTGCGAATCCCCATCAGCCACTTTCATCTTCAACATTCACTTTCAGCCTTGAGATCTTCCTTGGATCCCATCTTCGGATCCCAATCTTCAATCTTCAATCTTCCCTCTTAAATACTTATGGGGTTGCGCGTTTGCGGTCCTGGTTGGCGGACTGATCGCGCTCTCCGTCGGACTTGACGACGCTGATCTGGCCATCGCCCTCCATGAAGGCCGACTTGACGTCCTTCACGTCGGCAACGCCCGCCAGACGCAGCTTGCTCTCGATTTCCTCGCGCGTGATCATCTCGTGCCGCATGTTCCTTGCGATGTAGCGTCCATCTTTGACGAGGGGCAGCGGAGGCGGATGTATGTACCGCCGCATCGCAGGATAGTGCTGGGCCATCCAGTCGAAGGTGTAGTTCCACCCGACGATCGTTCCGACCACGACGAGAGTTTCAGGCACTGAATGGGCGTCGGCCGTGAGTGCGCTCTGCGACGCGTCCGCGATGAGGACGAGCGCGAGCAGGTCCGCCAGATTGAGGGCGCCCGCTTCTCGCTTGAGCACCAGCCGCAATAGCGCGAACACCGACACGTAGATGAGGCTCCCCCGCAGGACAAGCTCGAGCAGGTGGACCGTGGGCTCGAAGACGCTCGACCAGTCGATGTCCGGCATGCGCAGTGATCGCCGCGACTCTGCAGTGCAAGCAGTGGTCCAGACGTCACAAGCATCACGCCGTCGCCCGGCTGCGCGGGTTCCTATCTCATCCCGGGAGGCATACCACTTGCACAACCGGGTGTTCGTTGATGCCCGATGTAGGGTTTTCGCTGCAGGCAGCCGGACACACGTTGATTTCTGTACATCTTTCAATCGGGAGCGCGTCATGAATCAGGCGGCCACTCGCGTCCTCACGGTCGGTGCGCTCGCCCTCGTCGGGTGGGCCGCAGGAGGCGTCCTTGTCGGAGCCGCCTTCGCGGTCGCTACGACGGTCGGCGTCTGGCTGGCTGGATGTCGTCATCCAGGACCGCTCGCTCTGCTCCCCTCGGTCACCGATCCCGCAGGCACGCGCGTTCCGGCCCGATGGTGCTGCCACGATTGCGGGGCGACCTGGCCGGCAGCGCTGGACGACGGGCACGCTCCTGTCCGCCGCTTCGAAGGCTACGACGAACGAAAGGCCGCGGAGGCCGCCAAGCGGGCCACCGATCTGGAACGCCGCCAGCGCGAGCTCGCAGTACGCCGCGCGGGGTGGACGCCAAGGCCGGATGAGCCAGCAGCTCGACACGCGACGCTGAAGCTGGAGCGTCCCGCGAGGCCGGTCGCCGTCCGCAGCAGGCGGGCTGGATAGGTTCATTCGGAAGGGAGTGGGGAGATGCAGCACAAGTATTCAGACGAACCAGGTGGCGGCGGCGGATTCCTGATGGGCTTGGTGTGTGGCGCTGCAGTGGGCGCGGCGGCCGGCCTGCTGTTCGCGCCGCGCCCTGGCGCCGGGATGCGCGCGCAGGTGGGCGACACGGCTTCGCGTGTTGGCAAACGCGCCCGCGACACCTACGAACGCGCCTCGAACGTCGTGTCCGACGTCAAGAGCCGGGCCGAGGACATGTCGCACCGATTCAAGAAACAGGCGGGCGATGTCGCGGAACGCGCGGAAGAACACGCATCCAATGCCGTCAACGCGATCAACAGAGAGCCGTAGCCTTCGGTCGGGGGACGCCATCATGGCAGGGACGAGAGGGGGAAGACCCTCACGACGCGAGCAAGCCACAAAGCCAATCAGCGACATCGCGCCGGAGGCGCCGGCGGTGGCCGGGGAACCGCGGGACGCACGGCCGCTGGAGCTGCCTGTCGCCAGCGATTTCGGCCGGCTGGCGGGCCCAACGGACGATGACATTCGCGTGCGCGCCTATCGCCGCTACGAGCAGCGCGGCCGCACGGACGGTCTCGCCGACGAAGATTGGTTCGTCGCCGAGCGCGAGTTGCGCACGCGCGGCTGACTCACTCCTTCTGCTATCTCCGTTCACGCGCGCGCCGTTCGCGCGATCAAGTGGTCGTGTGAGCGTCGTCCGTGCGACGTTCACAATCCGCACAGCGAGCTGCGCTACACAAGAGGTAATGGCTTTTGCATCTACGTCAGCCATGCCCGAACTGCCAACCGACCGACTGCACGACCTGGCCGCCATCGATACTGGCGGGCTGCCCATCGTGAGCCTCTACCTCAACACTGAGCCTGACGGAAACGGACGGCCTCGGTACGACGTGTTCCTTCGGAAGGACCTGCGCGAACGCACCGCCACGTATCCAGAGCACTCGGTCGAGCGTGAGAGCGTGGACGCCGACGTCGCACGGATCGAGCGGTACATCGCGACGGACCTGCAGCCGTCCACGCGTGGCCTGGCGATCTTCGCCTGCGGCGCCGCGAACGTCTTCGAGGCGATCCAGCTGGATGTTCCGTTCGAACGCCACGAGCTGCTCGTCGGCTCACAGCCACATCTCTATTCGCTGGCCAGGCTCGACGACGAGCATCCTCGCTACGCCGCAGTCGTCGTCGATACGAACCTCGCGCGCATTGTCGTCTTCAGCACTGGCTGCACCGTGGCGTCCGATGAGGTCCGGAGTGAGAAGACGAAGCACGTCAAGTCTGGCGGCTGGTCCCAGGCGCGTTTTCAGCGCCACGTGGACCAGAAGCACGTGCAGCATGCCAAGGACGTAGTCGATCGCCTCGAGGCGATCGTGAGAGCCGACGCGGTCAACCACATCGTCCTCGCTGGCGATGAGGTAGCCGTGCCGCTGATCAGGCAGCAGCTGCCCGATCACCTCGAGAAGAAGGTCGTGGACGTCGTGAGGCTGGACATCCGGTCGCCGGAACACGAAATCCTTGCCGCGACGCTCGAAGCACTGCGGCAGAAGGACGAGGAGGGCGACGAGAGCGCCGTTCGCGCGGCCGTCGACGAATTCCGCGCGAGCGGACTCGGGACCGTGGGGCTCCAGCGCGTACGGGCTGCGCTGGCGGCAGGACAGGTCCACGTGCTGATGCTCACGGCATCGCCAGGCCGGATCACGGGAGGCGACAAGGTTGCCAACGAGCTCGTGGTCCTGGCCACGCAGACAGCGGCCCAGGTGCGTTTCATCGAGAACCCTGAATTGCTTCAATCCTTCGACGGCGTAGCAGCGTCGCTGCGCTACGTCCGGTAGCGGGCGAAAAGGGGAGCGTATGAGCAAATCCAACAACGTCAATCCGGATCACTACAAGACCGCGGGACGCGAGCGCCCGGGCGATGGCATTCCCCATCAGGTCGCCAAACAGGAAGTCAAGCGCGCCGCGGCCGCCACCGCACCGAGGGGACAGGGCAAGGGCGCGCGCAAGCGGTGAGCGGCACGAAGGGCCCTGAAACAGGGCAGAGGAGGACGGTCATGCCTGGCACCAAGCAGGCGTCGCCAGCGGGCGACGTCTGGAATCTGCAATAGGAACTGTCGGCAGAAAACAGCGAGAAGAATCCCGTCGTCGAGCTGCTGTTGCGGCAGGCGGCGAATGCGTTCGTCTGGTACGCGAACTACAAGCGGTATCAC
>JBFWPD010000178.1:0-7692 GCA_050250175.1 Vicinamibacterales bacterium | reverse complement strand
GACCAACGCGCGGCTCATCGCACCGGTGAGCCGGTCGCTCAGGCTGGATTCGAGCTGCGTCGATCAGCTGGCTCATCACATGCGCCTTCTCGAGAGCGTGTTCTCGCGAGCCCGCTCCTTCGACGTGATTCACTTTCACATAGACTACCTGCACTACTCGCTCTCGCGTCGTCATGCCATCCGCCATGTCACCACCCTGCACGGCCGGCTCGACCTTCCCGATCTGCAGCCGCTCTACGACGAGTTCGCCGAGATGCCCGTTGTCTCGATCTCCGACTCCCAGCGGGAGCCGCTGCCTCAGGCGAACTGGCAGGCGACCGTCTATCACGGTCTCCCTCGCGACCTCTATCGTTTCCAGAGCGAGAGCGGGCAGTATCTCGCGTTCGTCGGCAGGATCTCCCCCGAGAAGCGCGTGGATCGCGCGATCAGAATCGCGCAGCACGTGGGCCGGCCGCTGCGGATCGCGGCGAAGGTCGACAGCGTGGACCGCGCGTACTACGACGAGCGGATTGCCCCGCTGCTCGGCGGCCCTGGCGTCGAGTTCGTCGGTGAGATTGGCGAAGCGGACAAGAGCGAATTCCTGGGACAGGCGACTGCGTTGCTCTTTCCAGTCGACTGGCCGGAGCCATTCGGCCTCGTGATGATCGAAGCGATGGCGTGCGGCACGCCGGTCGTTGCGTACAACCGGGGTTCCGTCCCGGAGATCATCGAGCCGGGCGTGACCGGCTTCATCGTCGACGGATTCGACGAGGCGGTCGATGCCGTCGAGCGGGCGGCGGCGCTGGATCGCCATGCTGTTCGCGAGGGCTTCGAGCATCGCTTCACGGCCGAGCGCATGGCGAGCGACTACGTGACCGTATACGACAGCCTGCGCCAGTCGCAGGCTCCTGCGGCCTGACTGCGATGGACTCCAGCGTCGACGACATCATCCGGATCAACGACCGCTACTACATCCTCGCGACGTCGTCGCGAACCGACGAGCGCGCGCTGGTGCTCAAGCACGGCGACTCGTTCGGCGTGTTCGATCACTACGGCGACATCGTGCCTTTCGGCCTGGGCGAACAGGGCCTGTATCACGACGGCACGCGGTACCTCTCGCGTTTCGAGCTGCGCATCGACCAGCGGCGGCCTCTGCTTCTCAGCTCGACGGTCAAGCAGGAGAACGAGCTGCTGACGGTCGACCTGACGAATCCGGACATCCTCGGCGACGGACAGGTCCGCATCCCGCGCGACACGCTCCACGTCTTCAGGTCGCGGTTCCTGTGGCAGGAAGTCTGTTATGAGCGATGGCGAATCTCGAACCATGGACTGGCGCAGGGCGACTTCGCCGTCGAGCTCGTCTTCGATTCCGACTTCGCGGACATCTTCGAGGTGCGCGGCACCCCGAGGGCTCATCGCGGCCAGGTGCTGCCCGTCAGAGTGGAAGAGCGCGCAGTCGCGCTCTCCTACCGCGGCCTCGACGACGTCCTGCGAACGACGTGGATCGCGCTGTCCGAGCGTCCAGCGTCGCTGACACCGCTCGGCGCGCGATTCGAACTGCATCTCGAGCCGCAGTCCACGTTCGACCTGTCGATTGCAATCTCGTGTGGCGTGCCCGCAAAGCCTGGCGACTACGACGATGCGTTTCGCAGCTCACTCGACAGCCTCGCGGCTGCCGGGCGCCAGCAGACTGACGTCGCCGCCTCGAATCATCAGTTCAACGACTGGATCAACAGGTCGAGCGCCGACCTGCACATGATGATCACCGAGCTGCCGGACGGCCCCTATCCGTACGCGGGCGTCCCGTGGTTCAGCACTCCGTTCGGCCGCGACGGCATCATCACGTCACTCGAGATGCTCTGGGCCTATCCGGACATCGCGAAGGGCGTCCTGCGGTACCTGGCCGCGAACCAGGCCGTGATCTTCGATCCGGCGTGCGACGCGGAGCCGGGAAAGATCCTGCACGAGGCAAGAGGCGGCGAGATGGCCGCGCTCGGTGAGATTCCCTTCAGCCAGTACTACGGGAGCGTCGATTCGACGCCGCTCTTCGTCATGCTTGCCGGCGCCTACTACCGGAGGACCGACGACGGCGCCCTGATTGAGGAGATCTGGCCGAGCATCGAACGTGCGCTCGAGTGGATCGACAAGCACGGCGACCTGGACGGCGACGGCTTCGTCGAGTACTCACGCCGCAGCGTCAACGGTCTCGTGCAGCAGGGCTGGAAGGACTCGAACGATTCGGTGTTCCACGCCGATGGCCGGATCGCGGAGCCTCCCATTGCGCTCTGCGAAGTGCAGGCCTATGTCTACGAAGCGAAGAGGCAGGCGGCAAACCTCGCCATCCAGCTGGGTCATACCGATCGGGCCGAGCAGCTCCTCGAGCAGGCGCGGTCGCTGCGCGAACAATTCGAGAAGCACTTCTGGTGCGAGGAGATCGACACCTATGCCCTCGCGCTCGACGGCAGGAAGCAGCCCTGCGCCGTCAGGTCGTCGAACGCGGGCCAGTGCCTCTACTCGGAGATCGCGAGCCCGGCACGCGGCGCCCGCGTCGCACAGAGCCTGTTCAACGACACGCTGTTCACCGGCTGGGGGATCCGGACGCTCGACGGCCTCGAACGGCGCTTCAACCCGATGTCGTATCACAATGGATCGGTCTGGCCGCACGACAACGCGATTATCGCGGCAGGCCTTGCCCGCTACGAGCGCACGGATCTTGCCGCCCGGCTTCTCGAGTCCTTCTTCGAAGCGAGCCAGTCGTTCGACCTGCGAAGGATGCCCGAGCTCTTCTGCGGATTCAGACGGCGGGCAGGTGTCGGACCGACGCGCTACCCGGTGGCATGCGCACCGCAGTCCTGGGCCGCGGGCGCGGTCTTCATGCTGCTCGAAGCGTGCCTCGGCCTCAGGATCGACGCGCCCGCCCGCCGCATCGTCTTCTCACGTCCTGTGCTGCCGCCTTTCCTCGACCGCCTCAGCATCGAGAATCTTCGCATCGGCCCGGCTACGCTCGATCTGGTGCTCGATCGCAGCCCTCACGACGTCGGCGTAACCGTCCTGCGGCGATCGGAGGACATCCAGATCGTGGTGCTCAAGTGACACGAAGACACGAAGGACGGCGGCACGAAGACACGAAGGGCCAGAAACCCGCGAAATGATATGCGCCCGGAAGGCGCCAAACGCAGTGCGCCGATTGCGCATTTTCAGCTAGCATTGTGGCGGTCCGCACGACACCTGTGGGTGGTCTCTCCTACAACCTCAATCGCGATGAAAACAGTCGGCCAATACGTCTTCGTATTCCTGATCCTCGTGACGCATCGTCCTGCCGCCGCCGCGCAGACACTCTCTGGTTCAAGGAATGCGAGATCCTGATGCCGAACGGCAATCGGGTTCCCGCTGCTCCCGCGAAATGAACGAGCTGGCAGCGGCCGTACGCCCACCTGAGCAGAGAGCCGGGCGAGCAGGCTCCGCATATCGTTCGCTGCTCGAGCTCCGGCGTGGTCACACCGATCCGATCGCATTCCTGCGGCAGTTCGCCGGCGATGGACCGATTGTCGAGTTCCCGTTTCCCGGGCAACGCGCCTTTCTGCTGAACGACCCCGAGACGATCCAGGACGTGTTGATCACGAACCAGGACCGCTTCCGAAAGCCGCCGGCACTCGATCGCGCGACGCGTCTGCTCGGGCGCGGACTTCTGACAGCAGACCAGAGCATTCACGCGGCAAGACGCAGGGCGATGCTCCCCACTTTTCACGCGCACAGAATGAACCGCTACGCGGACGCGATCGTCACACACGCCGCACGGCGCCGCGACGGCTGGCGCGACGGCCAGACGCTCGACGTCGTGGACGAGATGACCACGCTGACGCTCGGCGTAATCGGCGATGTCTTCTTCGGCGCCGATCTTCAGCCGCTCGCGCCGGAGCTTCGTGGCCTGCTCGCGAATGCAATCGGGGGGCTCGATCCGCTCGTAGCCCTCGTCGCGCCGCAGCGGCATCTGCGGCATGTCAGGGTTCGGTTGCAGGCGATCGTTCAGGGCTTCATCGACGCGCGGCTGGCCAGCACGAAGGAGCATGACGATCTGCTGGATCTCCTGCTCCAGGCCCAGGGCCCCGAAGCCACGCCACTGCAGCTGCAGGACGACCTGCTGACGATGTTGCTGGCGGGACACGACACGATTGGCCATGCCCTGATGTGGACCTGGACGTGGCTGGCGCACGAAGGCCGGCCGGCGGAAGCGTCACTTCACGCCGAGATCGGCGCCGTGCTCGGCGATCGATCGGCGGCGATGGAGGATGTGCCGCGGCTGGCGTACACGCGAGCGGTGCTCTCCGAGTCGCTGAGGCTGACGCCTCCGGCCTGGATCATCGCGCGCACGGCCATCGAAGGGCATGCAGTCGGAGGAGTGACCGTGCCGGCCGGCGCCCTCGTGGTCGTCAGTCCATATCTGTTGCACCGGGATCCGCGGTTCTTCGAGAATCCGCTCATGTTCAATCCCGGGCGGTGGCTGTCGAGCGAAGCCGCGGAACGGCCGCGGCTCGCGTTCCTGCCGTTCGGCGCAGGCAGACGATCGTGCATCGGAGAGTCGTTCGCGTGGCTCGAAGGTGTGCTGGCTCTCGCCACGATCGCACAGCGCTGGACGCTCCGCCCGCTCGGCGAGCGGCAGGGCATCGATCCCCGCATCACCCTTCGGCCCGCGGGACCGGTGATGATGCGCGCCGTTCACAACTGACGCCCGAGCACATCGAAGGTGGACACGCTCAGCGACGTCCGGACGCTCCTGCTCAGGCATCTTCCACGGGGGACCGATCCAGAAACGCTGGTCGAGGGGCTGCATCTCGGCACCGGCGGCGCCGGGCTCGATTCGATTGCAATGGTCGACTTGCTGCTCGACTGCGAACAGCGTTTTGCGATCACGATCTCCGAGCAGATCCTCGCTGACGGCAGCTTTACGCTCGGAGCCCTCGTTCAGGCTGTCCGGGACCGCGTGGCGGCGAGGCATCCGGGGTGATCGGTGCGGCGGCGCAGGACACGTGGAGTGAGGAGGCCGCTCCGGCGTGGTGGCGTCGGGCCCGGCGGGTGTATGACGCCGCTGCCGTGGCCGGTGGCTCGGTCAGCCTCAAGTCGACGCTTGCCGCGGCCGCGGCCATCGGACGACTTGTTCATCGACTGCCGCGCGCCTGGCCCTCCGCGGAAGTGCTCGGACAGCTGATCCCGGGCAACGCGCAGCAGCTCGACTCGATCGCACGCAGCATGGTGTCGCTGCGCTACCAGAATCGCGCGCTCGTGCCGATCGTCGGCCGCGGTGGTCCGGCGGTGCTCAACGGTCTGTTCGAGGCAGGAACGTTCGATGCGCTGCAGCGCATCCAGGGACCGGCCATCATCGCCACCTGGCACAGCGGCCCGGCATACGGTCTGGGAGCGGGTCTCGTGCGGGCGGGGATGCCGGCGTTCGCATTGCGGCGCACGATGCCGCACGCGGGTGTCCAGTCGCTGGAGTATGGGCTGACGCGCGGCACCACCGAAGATCGCGCGCATACCTTCGCGCGCGCGCTGGCGCATCTTCGTGAGGGCGGCGTGGTCGCGATGGCCGTCGACGTCGCCGGCGTCTCCCTGACCGCGCCGGTTCCCTGTCTCAACCGCATGGTGCGTCTGGCGCGAGGTCCTTTTGCACTCTCCCGTCTCACGGGCGCCGGCCTCGTCCCGGCCGTCGCAACGTGGAGCTCCCGGGGCGAGATCGCCATCACCGTCGGCACCGTCGTCGGCGCGCCGGCGGCTTCGGCTGATTCGGACTCCGAAACGGTCGCGGCCGCCGAGCTCGCACGCTACACGGACGCGTCGCTCCGTAAGCGTCCGCATGAGATCTGGTTCTGCATGCTGCGGTGGCTGCTTGGATCACCCAGAATCGGATCGACCGACGAGGCCGGCGTCGGGCACGCCTAGATCTCGACGATTTCCCTCGTCTGCAGCTGGCGCCGCAGCTCGTCGTACCGCGTCTTCCCGGTCGCCGTTCTTGGAATGACTCCGGGCGACACGAGCACGACCTGGCTGGGCGCGAAGCCGACGGCTCTGCTCGCGGCCTCCGCCACCGAGCGGCGAACATCTTCCAATGCGTCTGCTGGAACTCCACGATCGGCCTCGACGACGAGCACGACGCGTTCGGTGCTGTCGCCGCCGGCGGCAAGGCCAATCGCCGCGGAGCGCCGGACGCCTTCGATCAGATCGACCGCCTCTTCGATCTCGCGCGGCGCGATCGTTGCCGCACCTCTCTTGATCATCGCCCTGACGCGGCCATGGACGTAAAGATGGCCGTCAGCGTCCACCGCGCCGACGTCGCCCGTATCCAGCCAGCCATCGTGAAGGACCTCCGCGGTGCCGCCTGGATCGTTCCAGTACCCGGCGAAGACACCCGGTGAAGACACCATTACTCGACCGGACGCCCCGGCCGGCAGGTCTCTGCCATCGAGGCCGGTGATACGAAGGCGAACGCCGTCCATCGGCCTGCCGCAGGACACGGTATTCATGGCGTCCACCCGCAACTGCTCACCCTCTCTGAGCGCAGTGACGCCGAGCGTTGCCTCCGCGAGACCGTAAGCAGGCAGAACACGACCAGGAAGGTCGAAGTGCTCCTCGAAGGTTGCGATCGACCCGAGACGGACAGGCTCGCCGCCGCTCGTGGCAACGCGGAGCGAGCGCAGATCGAAGCGGTCACGCTTCACCAGACGCGCTGCCAGGCGGAAGGCAACGTCAGGCGCGGCGGTGATTGTGGCGCGCGTCATGGCGATCGTCTCGAGCCAGCGCGGCAGCGTCGCTATCGACGACTCGACCAGATGGCAGCCGCAGCCGTACACGACGGGACCAAACACGAAACGAACCAGGCCGAAGTCGTGATGAAGGGGCAACCATCCGACGAGCAGATCGCGAGGCCGGGGATCGAGCAGCTCGCGCGAAGCGGCCACGGCGGACGTGACGTTGCTGTTCCGCAGCATCGCGGCACGCGGCGATCCAGTCGTGCCGGAGGTGAACTGCAGATGCGACAGATCGTCAGGCGCCGGACGCGGAAGGGTTCGCGCGGAGAGAGGTGCCGCCCCCTCCAGATCGCCGCGGGTCAGCACCTGGGGCGCGCCTGAATCCGCTCCGTCGTCGTTCGTGCCCTGGACGTCGCCAACCGCAGCGGCACAGCCCACTTCGTGCATGCGCCGACGTATCTGGTCGACAGTCAACTTCGGATTGATCGCCACCGGGACCGCGCCGAGTGCCTGCGCACCGAAGAACGCCTTGATGAACGGCAGCCCGGTGGGCAGGACGATGGCGCAGCGATCGCCCGGCCGCACGCCACGGACTGCGAGGGCCGACGCGGCGCGCAGTACGCCGTCGAGGAGCGTCGACCATGTCAGACGTCCGTCTCGACAGGCAAAAGCCAGGGCCTGCGGCGTATCCGCCGCCCGCGCAAAGAGGACCTCGACGACATGGGCCGGGGACGTCATCTATCCGGAAGCTCTATGATATTGACCCATGGCTGAAGACGGTCAGCAGCGTATTCCGAGCCGCGTGGAGCACTTCTCGCTGGAGCGCCTCGACAACGAGATCCTCCTCTACCATCCCGGGTTGACCAAGGCGATTCACCTGAACGAAACCGCCGCGCTGGTCTGGGAGTTGTGCGACGGCCAGCGGTCGATCGCGGAGATCGGGACGCTCCTCGGAGAAGCATTTCCCGAG